>DATKRS010000004.1:307500-364123 GCA_035532035.1 Candidatus Dormiibacterota bacterium | reverse complement strand
GAGCGGTCGGCGCACAGCACGAGGTCCGCGGCCACCACGTGCTCGGGCAGGAGTTGGCGGGCCCGGTGCCCGCCCGCGGGCCAGCCCCGACGGCGCAGCGCGCCCAGCGCGCCCGGATCGGCCAGTTCGCCCGCGTGGTAGTTCGCCGTCCCGAACGACTCGACCACCACCAGGCCCGAGAGCCCCGCCTGCTCCACCATCGCCCCGGCCACGACCGCCGCCATCGGCGACCGGCAGATGTTCCCCAGACAGACCATGGCCACCCGCACCGGGTCATTGTCGCAGGCGCCCGGCGGCACCGGGACGGGGTCGCACGCGCCCCGGCGGTACCGGCCCCGCGTAGTGTGACGCGCATGTGCCGGAACATCACGACCCTCCGGGGCCTCCAGCCCGAGGCGACCGCCGAGGAGATCGAGGCGGCCGCCCGCCAGTTCGTACGCAAGATCAGCGGCGTGCAGGCGGCGACCCGGGGCAACGCCGAACCACTCGAGCGGGCCGTCCGCCGGATCGCGGAGGCAACCGTCGACCTGCTGGCCGAGCTTCCGCCCCGCCGGCAACCACCGCCCACGCTCCCGCCGCTGCGTCGCGTCGCCTCCCGAGCGGGCTGACCCGATCGCCGCCCCCGGTGGCCGGCCGCCCGCCGGGGGAGCCGCCCCCGATCCGGCGCGCCGGGAGAGCGGACCGCATGGGACCGTCCCCGGCCTCGGACCTCAGGCCGGCACGTCCGGGTGCCCGCCGGAGGCGTCCGGCAGTTCGCGGTGATACCGCTCCTTGCACTCGTGCAGCTCCTGCAGCGCCTCCGCCTTGCCGTCGAAGCCCCCGATGTAGCTGGTCTTGCCCGGCTCGAGATCCTTGTAGATGGTGAAGAAGTGCTCGATCTCCGACAAGAGGTGGCCGGGCAGACCCCCGAGGTCGACGACGTGGTCCCAGTTCGGGTCGTGCTCGAGCACGCCGAGCAGTTTGGCGTCGGGTCCCTTCTCGTCGCGCATCCAGAAGACCCCGAGGGTCCTCATCCGCACCATGCAACCCGGGAACGTGGGATCGGCCAGCAGCACCATGGCATCGAGCGGATCGCCGTCGAGTGCCAGGGTCTCGGGGACGAACCCGTAGTCGGTCGGGTACGCGGTCGCGGTGAACAGCCGACGGTCCAGTCGGATGACATGAAGATCATGGTCGTACTCGTACTTGTTCCGGCCTCCGGCGGGGATCTCCACGATGATGTCGACGATCCCATCCGCCCCGTCGGCCCCAAGGTCGACCGTCCCGTCGGCCATTGCCCACCTCGCTCTCCTCCCGATAACGGGCTCGTGCGGACCTACGGCGACCCGTCCGGCGCACACGGGAGCGCCCGCGCCGCACGGCTCACGCCCTGAGCCTGCCACTCCGGAGGGGGCGCTCGCGGGGTGCGCCGACGAGACCGGGGTCCGAAAAGCAACTTTCGTTGCGTAGGGTGGGGCAGAGGCCGGACAGGCAGGACTCACCGGACCTCCAGATCGAGCAAAGGCGGCGGTCACTATGGCGATGGAATCGCTCGAGCGGGAGATCAAGCTCGGCGTGGATCTCCGCTTCCAGATGCCGGACCTCACCGCGGCGGCAACCGGACTGAAAGTGGTGCCGCGACCCGTCCTCCGCCTGGCGGCCACCTACTACGACACGCCCGATCTGCAGCTACTGCGGCGAGGTATCACCCTCCGGCGCCGCGAGGACCGGCTGGCCGGCAGCGAGAACCTCTGGACGCTCAAGTTGCCGGCGGGCACCCCGCATGCGCACCTGGCCCGGAACGAGCACTCGTGGTCGGGCGAGCTCCCCGAGATCCCCGAAGAGGCCCGGTTCCTCGTGCACGGCCTGGTGCGCCACTCGGACATCGTGATCGTGGCCAAGCTCCTGACCACCCGACGTCGGGCCGAAGTGGTCGACGGAGACGGTGAGCGCCTGGCGGAGGTGGACGACGACGTCGTCTCGGTCATGAGCGGGGTACGCCAGGGACTGCGCTTCCGCGAGATCGAGATCGAGCTGGGGGAGACGGGGGACGACATCGCCAGGTCCCTGGTGACGCTCTTGTGCGAGGCGGGGGCAACCCTGGGGGACAAGCTCCCGAAGCTCGACCGGGCGATGAGTCTGGGCCGGCGGCGCACCTTCGACGTCGACGAGGTGGGCCCGGACTCGTCGGTGGAGGACCTCCTCCGGTTCGAGATCGCCACCGGGGTGGACCGGTTGCTCGACCACGATCCCGGACTCCGGGTCGGGGGGAGCGACATCGAGTACGTCCACCAGGCGCGGGTGGCCACCCGGCGCCTCCGGTCGGATCTCAGGACCTTCGCCAAGCTCCTCGACCCGACGTGGACCATCCGGATCCGCGACGACCTGAAGTGGCTCGGGGCCGTCCTCGGGGCGGTACGCGACGCCGACGTGCTCGACGAGAACCTCACCCTGCAGGCGGCCGGGTCGGCTCCGAACGACGCCCCGGCCTTCGCCGCCCTGCACGCCGAGCTCCACCGGCAACGACAGCGAGCACGGTCCGACCTCCTCGGGGCGATCGAGACCGAGCGCTACTTCGATCTCCTCGACGACCTCGCCGCGGCAGTGGCCAACCCTCCGGTCCGGGCCCCCGCACCCGACCGGGCCGGACCATTGGGCGAGCAGGACGAGGAAGACGGAGATCGCGAGGAAGAAGGACGGGACGGTCCGCACCGGCCGGGAATCGAACCCTCCGCCCCGGCTGCCCTGGTCCTGCACGATCTCCTGAGGCGCCCGTGGCGCCAGCTCCGACAGGCCGTCCGTACGGCGGGGGCGCACCCGACCGATGAGCAACTGCACCGGATACGCATCCGATCCAAGCAGCTCCGCTATGCGGCCGAGGCCGCCGTCCCGGTCATGGGCACCCCCGCCCGGCGCCTGGGCGAACGGGCGAGCGAGCTCCAGACCGTGCTCGGTGATCTTCACGATGCCCTCGCCGCCGAAGCCTGGCTGCGCGACGCCGCCACGGCGGGGACCCCCTCGCAAGCCTTCGCCGCCGGTCAGCTCGTGGTTCGCGAGCAGCAGCGCCAGGTGGAGCTCCGCCACAACTGGCACCGGTCGTGGAAGGCGCTGGCGAAGCAGGCTCGTCGGACCCACCTCTGACAGCGGTTCGCCCGAGAACTACACGCGTGGCGTTCGTCGGCGCGCCGGCCGGTCCGGAAAGGCAGGTTCAGACCTCGTCGGCAAGTGACACGACTCGGGGGGTCCGTGGTCGGCGGCTGGCAAGGACCCCCGAAAGAAGTGGAAGGGGGCGTCCCGGGAGTGCCTGGCGGGGGCGAGGCCGCCAATTTCCCCGTCGGTCAGGCCATCTCGCCCTGGGGCTAAACCGCCGATAATGTACATTATGTAAAGTTGTAAGGAAGGCCTCGGATCGGGGGTGTCTTCGGGGCGTCGTCGATGCTCCCCTCCTGCGTCCCATGCGACCAGCCGCCGGAACCGATCTCGGTTTCAATGGAGGAGGGTGGCCACCCGGCGACCCGTCAGCTACCACGGGACGGCGTGCTTGCGGCGACTTCGACAGCTCCGGTCGAACGCGTCGATCATCGCGGCGGTTCTCGCTGGTGTGGTCCTTGCGGTCTTGGCGTCCTTCACCCGGCCGTTCACGTTGGCCGCCGACCTGGCGACCGGGGTCGTCCTCGCCGGAGTGTCGGCCCTCGCCCTGACGCTGGCCCTGCGGGGCCCGGCGGCCGCCGGCGGGACGGTCCGGCGGGACGGCGGTTCGGGCGGAGCCGGCGGTGCGGTCGACGCACGCGGCTGGCGCTGGTCGGGGCCGGTGGCCGCGCTGGTCGCCGCAGTCGGATGGGAGCTGTACTGCTACAGCGGTCAGCCACGATCCCACTTCCCCACCTTCAGCTCCCTGCTCGACATGCTCGACTCGTCCCGACCGGGCAAGGCCGTGGCGTTCGCCTTGTGGCTTGTGCTCGGATGGTTCGTGGCACGACCGTGACCGCTCGGGACGCCACGCTCCTCGGGTGGTGGCTGGTGGGCGGCGGCCTCGTGGCCTGCCAGCTCGTGGCGGCCGTCTCGAGGGGCCGGTTCCCCGGCGTCGGGGCTGTCCTCCGACGCCTCGGCACGAGCGGGACGGGGCGAGCCCTGCTGCTGCTGGGATGGGCGTGGCTCGGATGGCATGCCTTCGCCCGATGAGCATGCCGACCGTTTGTCGAGGCTCGCCGGGGAGGCCCGCTCCCCTGGTGAGGCCTGAGCCCTCCGGTCGTGCGGGCCGTCCCGGCGGCGTATCGCCGGAGCTGGGTCCGGCCGGACTACCCGGAATGGCCACCGTCCGACGCCACCGGCTCGAGGACGAAGACCGGGATCACCCGCTCGGTCTTCTGCTGGTAGTCCGCGTAGTCGGGGTATGCCGCCACCGCACGCTCCCACCAGACGGCCTTCTCGTCTCCGGTGACCTCTCGGGCAACCATGTCCTGCTTGACCGGGCCGTCCTGAAGCTCGACGCGGGGGTCGGCGACGAGGTTGAAGTACCAGACGGGGTGCTTGGGAGCACCGCCGAGCGAGGCAACCACCGCATAGCGGCCCTCGTGCACGACCCGCATGAGGGGGGTCTTGCGGATCTTGCCGGACTTGGCCCCGACCGTGGTGAGGACGATGACCGGCATCCCCCGCATGGTGGTGCCGTCGGTTCCCCCCGAGCTCTCGAAGAGATCGACCTGGTCGCGAACCCACTTCTGGGTGCTGGGCTCATAGGTTCCGGTGAGAGGCATCCGGTCAGTATGGCGCGCGTAGCCCGTCAGATCCGCTCGAACACCGCGGACGCTGCCGCGATGAGCCTTCCGACGCCCTCGTCGCGCAGCTCGGCCTCGACGACCACGGCGTCACCCCTCGCGCCGACCACCTCGGTGGTCGTCACGAAGGGCCCGATGGTGCCGCGCGCCGAGAACGTGACGTGCCAGTGGCGGAGCCGGAGCGCGTCGGTCCCTGCCGCGCCGACGGCGGCCTCCGTCGCCGCAGTCTCCAGGACGATCTGTGTCGGGCCGTGGTGGAGGGAGCCCGAGGTGGAGCCGATCCTGCCCGTCAGCTCGGGGATCTCCAACCCGCCGTCGGGCCGTCGGACCGCTCCGAAGGCCTGCCAGAGCGGCGGCAGCGACGGGGAGTCGGGCACGCCCGGTCCCGGGTCGACGTAGTGGTAGCCCTCGGGGGCGGGCGCCATCACCGCGCCGGCGTCCCGGCAGACCGCCAGGACCCGGTCGTGGTCGGACGCGTCGACCAGGCGGGCCCGGCTGAACAGCTGGGACCGGCCCTCGTGGAACATCTCCCCCACGCAGTAGACCTCGTCGACCCCGGCGCCGTCGTCGACGATCTCGAGGGCGATCTGCGTCGGCGCCGGAACGGCTATGGCGTCGTCGAGGATGCCGATCACGTCGGCCACCAGGATGGTCAGCGGCGCCGCCATCAGGCCATGCTCACCTCGGAGGTCCGACCGGAGGCGCAGGCTCCCGGTGGCGTGGTGGCGGTCCAGCGCGTGGGCGTGGGTGCCGAGGTACCGGTACGTCATGAGGCCGTCGGTACCGCCCATCACCGCTTCGAACTCGGCCCAGAAATCGCTGAGCTCGACACTCTGCAACGCCCGCACGCTCGCCATGATCCGAGCGTAGGTCACGGCAACCACCCTCGCACCCCCGGTCAGCTACCGGCCACCGGCGGCGGGACAACCAGGACCGGACACTGCGCGAACTCCAGCACGTGCTCGGTCTCGCTCCCCACGTAAGCGGACTGCACCCCCCGCCGATCCGATACGGCCATGACCACCAGGTCGGCCGGCCAGGACCGGGCTTCCTCGAGAATGCGGCGGAACGGAACCCCGCTGCGCACCATGGTCTCCACCGAAGCCGCCGGGACGCCTGCCGCCGCCATGTCCCGGCCGACCTGGGCCAGCACCCGTTCGGCGTCCCTGCGCATGCGTTCCTCCACCCCGGGTCCGGCAACGCTCGCCACCGCCTCCCCGATCAGGCTGTCCTCCACGACGGTCAGGACCCGCACACTGGCGTTCCAGCCGGCCGCCAGGCGCGCCGCCACCCGTGCTGCCCCGAGGCTCTCCCGGGAGTCGTCGACCGCCACCAGTACCCGGTCGATCATCGCCGGCCTCCCTTCCGACGGCCGCGCGCCGGCTGCCGACGTTGCGCCCAGCGGGTGACGACGCGCTCCTCCCGCTCGAGCTCGTCAAGGCGGAGCTGGAGTCGGCGCAGCGCCTCCTCGAGCGTCGGGACCCGATGCCGCTCGATCCCCCGCAGCCGCCGTTGCGTGGCACGGAGCTCGGCGGCGACCCGCCCGTGGGCCGCGTCGGTCACCGCGTGGGTGACGGCGGCTTCGAGCGCCCGCCGGTACGCGGCGGCGGCGGGACGCAGCGCCGCGTTCCCCGCCGCCAGCTCCGCCGGGGCCAGGGTGGGCAACGTGGTCCGGGGCTCGTCGGGATGGCGGACGCCCATGGTGTTCCGCCACGTCACCTCCACCTGCGCCCGAGCGGTCACGGTCCTGGCGGCGACGGCCAGGTCGGCCGCGCCACCCAGCTCGCCGCTGCGCATGTCCCAGCGCTCGGCCTCGCCACAGGTCGCCGCCCAGCGACGGGCCGTCTCGTCGCGGAGCAGCGCCAGCCTGCTCTCCTCGCGCCGCAACAGCTGCCGTTTGCGATCGAGCAATTCGACGCCCCGCCGGGCGGCGGCCAGGCGATCGACCAGCCACAGCCGACCCGCCCGACCCGGAGGGATGCGGTCAGGCACCGCCGGGCTCCTCCTCGCCGGGCTCTCGCCGCGGCGCCCCCGGACCCTTGGGTTCGTCGGTCCCGAGCTCGCCACCGGTGTAGTGGGCCTCGACCTCGGCGGCCGACACCATGGTCAGCTCGCGGCGCGGGAGCACCGACGCCGCCCGCCACGCCCGCTCCAGGGTGTCCTCCAGGGTGCGGAGCTCGTCAGGCCGCTGGTTCAGGAGCACGCTGCTGCACTCGTCGGCGAAGGCCAGGTACCGGCGGTCGGTCTCGGTCAGTGCCGCTGCACCGATGAGGTCGGCGAGGTCCCGAGCCTGGCGGGCCCGGGCCAGCGCGGCGATGATCTGGGCGGCGATGGCCGGATGGTCGGCCCGGGTCCGTCCTTCGCCGGTTCCCTTGCGCATCAGCCGGGACAGTGACCCCAGGACGTCCACCGGAGGGTAGACACCCTCGCCGTGGACAACCGGGGACAGGACCACCTGACCCTCGGTGATGTAGCCGGTGAGATCGGGGACCGGATGGGTGATGTCGCCCGCCGGCATGGTCAGGACCGGGACGAGCGTGACCGAGCCCGGGCGGTCGCGCCGTCGACCGCACCGCTCGTAAATGGAGGCGAGATCGCTGTAGAGGTAGCCGGGGTAGGCGCGCCGACCGGGGATCTCGCCGCGGGCGGCCGACACCTCGCGCACCGCCTCGCAGTAGCTCGTCATGTCGGCCAGGACGACGAGCACGTGCTGGCCGAGGTCGAAGGCGAGGTGCTCGGCCACGGTGAGCGCCACCCGCGGCGTGAGGATGCGCTGCACCACGGGATCGTCCGCGGTGTCGAGGAAAAGCGCCAGGTCTCCCGCCTCGCTGCGGGTCTCGAGCACATCCCGGATGGCGGCGGCGTCGGCGTGGGTGACGCCCATGGCCGCCACCACCACCTTGAACGGCTGGCCACCGGCGTGGGCCTGGGCGGCGATCTGGGCGGCCAGCTCGAAGTGAGGGAGCCCGGCCGAGGAGAAGACCGGGAGCTTCTGCCCCCGCACCAGGGTGGTCAGCGCGTCGATGGCGGAGATCCCGGTCAGGATCGGATCCCGTGGCACGTCCCGCACCGTCGGGTTCAACGGAGCGCCTGCCACCGGGCGGGTCTGCGGCCCGAGCATGGGCGGGCCGCCGTCGAGAGGGTCACCCATGCCGTTCCAGACCCGGCCCAGCCAGCCGTCGCCCACCGGGATCCCGAAGGGCTGGCCCACGAAGGCCACGATCACCTCGTCGGGGTCGATACCCGACGTCCCCTCGAGGACCTGCACCACCGCGAGGGCTCGATCCACCTCGAGGACGAGGCCGCGCCGGACCTCGCCCGAGGGCAGACGCACGGTGACGAACTCGTCCCAGCCCACGTTCCCGACGGCGTCGACCACCAGCAGTGGACCTTCGACGTCCCGGGCCCCCCGGTGCTCGACGGGGATCGGCAGCGGCTCGCTCATGCCGGTCCTCCCAGCCCGTCCAGCATCTCGAGGATCTCGTCGCGCCGGCGGGACACCCCCTGCGCGTCGGCGGGGCCCACCTCGTCGCGTACGCGGGTGACGCCCGAGAGGTCCAGCTCCTCGACCACCGAGGCCGGGAGGCCTCCGTCCACCTGGGCCAGGCACCGATCGTGGACGGCGAGGACCATCTCGAGCAACGCCGCCTGCTTGGCCGGGGCGCAATAGGCGTCGCGATCGCTGAGCGCGCTCTGCTGGAGCACCGCCTCCCGGAGCAGCCGGCCGGCGAGGAGCACCATGCGCTCACGCGCCGGGAGAGCCCCCAACCCGACCAGCTCCACCACCGACGACAGACGGTCGGCCTCGGCGAGGAGGGCCACGGCCCGCGCCCGATCACGGACCCAGCCGGGCCGGCCCGCCGAGGCGTGCCATGCACCGACCGGTTCGACGTCGCGCGAGAACGACCGGGCCCAGGTGATCGCCGGGTAGTGCCGGGCGTAGGCGAGGTCGCGGTCGAGGGACCACAGGCACCGGACGAAGCGCTCGGTATGGGCGGTGACCGGCTCGGTCATGTCCCCGCCGGGGGGCGACACCGCGCCGATCACCGTCACCGTTCCATGCTCCCCGCCGAGGGTGCGGAACCTCCCGGCGCGCTCGTAAAAGGCGGCGAGCGCAGAGGCCAGCCCGGCCGGATAGCCCTCCTCCGCCGGGAGCTCCCCGCTGCGCGAGGAGAATTCCCGCAGGGCCTCGGCCCAGCGCGACGTCGAGTCGGCGAGCAGGACGGTGTCGTACCCCATGTCCCGGTAGAGCTCGGCAACCGTGAGACCGGTGTAGATGCTCGCCTCCCGAGCCATGACCGGCATATTTGAGGTGTTGCCGATGGTCACCGTGCGCTCGAGCAGGCTCCGACCGGTGGACGGGTCGCTGATCTGCTCGAGGTCGGCGAGGGCGTCGGCCAGCTCGTTGCCCCGCTCCCCGCACCCCACGAACACGATGACGTCTGCATCGCACCATTTCAACAGCTGCTGCAGCAGCACGGTCTTGCCGGTGCCGAACCCGCCGGGGACGGCGACGGTGCCGCCCTTTGCCACAGGGAACAACAGGTCCACGACCCGCTGGCCGGTGAGCAGGGGGGCAGCCGTGTCCAGCCTGGCCGCCGAGGGTCGGGCGACGCGCACCGAGCACAATTCGGTGACGGAGATCTCCCTCCCGGCGACCACCGCCACGGGTTCCTCCTCGCCCACCTCGCCTTCGGCGGCGACCCACTCCGCCGTCCCCCAGACACCAACGGGGACCAGCACGCGATGCTCCGTACCGCCTGCCGTGGGCACCACCCCGGCCACCGTGCCGGGCGTGGCGGCGTCGCCGGCCCGCAACGAGGGGACGAAGTGCCACCGGACGTCTTCGGCGGCGACATCGAGCGAGCCCGGTGTCAACCAGGCCGACCGGCCGGTGAGAGGCCGGAGCAGCCCGTCGAAGACGCCGCCCAGCAACCCCGGTCCGAGCCGGGCCGACAGCGGACGGCCGAGCCCGACGACCGGGTCGCCGACCCGCACGCCACCCGTGTACTCGTAAGCCTGTGCCGTGACGAGGCCGGCCCGGACGGACACCACCTCCGCCGGGACGCGCCCGGTGCCGACGAGGACCACGTCCGCCATGGCCACGCGGTCCAAGCCTTCGACCTCGACCAGCGGGCCGTTCACCCGCGCGACGCGCCCGTCGGTCATGCCCACAAGCTCCGGACCTCGTCCGCCGCGTCGGCCAGCACGTGGTCGACGAGTGCGTCGGCGCGCACCACGGCCCGCTCGCCGCCCAGTTCGGCGACGGCGATCTCGCCGGGAGCCCTCCGGCCGGCTCCCCCACCTCGACCCACCCGGGCACCGGCCAACTCACCGAGACGGTCGGCGAGCCCCGCCAGCTCCGGCGTGGACCGTCGGCGGACCAGCCCGTCGACCGACCGCCTGCGGACGTCCTCGTAGGCACGGCGGCGGGCCGCCAGTACCAGTGCCTGCGCGTCGGCCCGGGCCCGGGTGAGGTCCCGGGCCGCGACGCGCTCGGCGGCGGCCTCCCCGTCCGCGCTCGCCTCGGCCAGGATCCGGTGCGCCTCGGCCTGCGCTCTCCCGAGGGTGTCGCGGGCCTCGTCGTCCGCGTCCTCGATCAGCGCCCGGGCCCGGCGCCGGGCGTCCTCGATCAGCGCGTCCCGCACCGCCGCCAGCGGCTCCGGCGCGTCCGACGACGACGACGGCCGGGACTTCGCCGGCCGGGACTTCGCCGGCCGGAACGACCGAAGGAGTCGCAGCGTGGGGGTCATCCCGGCATGACCACGGTCAGGACTTCGCCACGGTCCTCGACCGCTCCGCCCAGGGACGCGGCGGCCGCCGGGGTGAGCACGACCACGACCACGTCACCAGGAAGCGCCCGCCACGCGTCACGCACGGCGGCCGGGCCGTCGGCGACGACGACGCCCGCGCCCGCCAGAGCGAACCCGGCGACCCGCACCGCCTCGCCCAGGGCGACCACCTGGCCCATGCCGCTATGCCTTCCCGATCAGGATGATGGCGACGACCAGGCCGTAAATGGCGATGCCCTCGGCGAGGCCGACGACCACCATGGCCCGGCCGAACATCTCGGGGCGCTCGCTCATCGCCGCCAGGGCGGCGGACCCGGTATAGGCCACGGCCACGGCCGCACCGATGGAGGACCCGGCGACGGCGATGGCGGCACCGATGAGGGCTTGGCCACCGTAGGACACGGTTCCCGAGGAAGTGCCCGCGGCACCGCTCGGAGCCGCCGACATCGCGAGGAGCACGAGCACCCCGGCGCCGAGCAGGAACGCCACGTTCAGTGCCTTCACGATGCGGAGTCCGCGGCGCGGCCGGTAGCGGAGCTGGACTGCGACCAGTGCGAACACGGTGGCGAGCACGGGCAGGCCGATCAACCAGGCGATCATGGTCTCTCCTTGGGGACGAGGGTCGGGACGTGCCACGGCCGGAATGCCCGGCCCTGGCTGGTGAAGATACGGGAGAACAGCTCGTAGTACTCGAGGCGCAGCGCCTGCACGCCGGCCACGAGCGCTTCCAGCGTGAACGCCAGTGCGTTCCCGGCCACCAGCACGACGGCGGCGGGGAGCCAGAGGAGGGGGCCTCGGTGCCACAACGCGGTGGTCCCGTCCCACACGACCTGGCCGAGGGCGGCGTGCGTGAGCCCGAAGGCGGCGAGCCGGGCGAAGGACACGGTGTTCGTGCCCAGCCGAACCACCGTGTCGAACAACTCCACCCCGGCCTGGGCCACCCCGGCCACTCCGTGGCCCGATTCGCCGTACAAGCCGGCAAAGCCGAACAGCAGCCCGGCGCCGGCGAGCACCCCGCCTGCCACGGTCAGCCCGACCAGGTGCAGGTACCAGCCCAAGCCGGCCAGGGCGAGGCCGACGTACAGGGCCGAGCCGGCCAGCCCGGCCAGGGCGAGCAGCGCCCTGGCCGCCCCCCCTTCCCGCCAGCGGTTGGCTGTTCCGAGGCCGTAGGCCACGGCGAGGAGGACGGCGCCGATGGCCACCGCGGCGGCGAGCAGGCTCGCAGGCCGGTCCAGCGGGGCCAGCCACAGGGTCGGGACCAGCCCGGTGGGGCCGAACGCTTCGCCGAAGAGGAGCCCGAACGCGGCGCTCGCCAGCCCGGCGCCGATGACGAAGGGGGCCACCCACCGGAACCGGGCGAGGGAGACGGGGCGCCCCGCCCAGACGAGCAGGCCGGCGGCGGTGAGCAGCAACCCGTGGCCGACGTCGCCGAACATCATCCCGAACATGGCGACGTAGGCGACCCCGGCGAACACCGAGGGATTCACGTCCGCGTACGGGACGGTGACATAGGTGTCGACGAGCGGCTGGAAGGCACCGGCGGCTCCGACGCCGGCGAGGAGCGTCGGTGGGTCGACACCGGCCGGAGGGGGGAGTCGAACCACGGCTGCGCCCACGGGGCGCAAGCGGTCGGCCAGTACCTCGACCGCTCTCGTCGGGCTCCAGGCGGCGATCCCGGCAACACGTCCGTCGAGCACGGCGGCGGCGGCCACCTGCTCCAGCTCGGCCTCGCCTGCGAGCTCGTCGAGGCGTCCTCGCCGCGCCAGGTCGGCCAGGTCGGGCGGTCGCCGGTGGAGCACCGCCACCGGCCCTGGGACCTGGCCGGGCGATGCGGTCCGACGGACCTGTTCCAGCGTCGACGCGGCTGGAGCGGGCACCGGGTCGAGGAGCCGCTCCGGCTCGGTGAGGCCCAGGTCGGCGACCGTGACCAGCGCGTCCCGCAGCCGGTCGGCGGGGGCCACCACCGCGATGCGGTCCATGCGTGTCGGCTCCAACGCGTCACGCCACGACATCGGCGACCTCCGCCACCTGCCGACCGCCGCGGGCGGCGAACTCCAGCGCACCCCGAACTCGCCACGCGTCGACGGCAAGCAGCTTGACCACCCCGACGACGGACCCGACCCCGGGGTGTGCCGAACCCGCCGCCGCGCTGCCGTCGACCTCGAGCAGGGTCCGCCATCGAGCCTCGGCACGCCACAGGTCGTCCACACTCCCCACGTCGCGAAGGACGCGCGCGGTGCGACGGGGAAGGCACCGGGACAGCTCCCCCACGGACGTCGCCGCCGCGCACCGGGTACCGAGGAGAAGTCGGACGCCGCGCACCGCCGACGGACCCAACGCGGGGAGGGCTCCGGCGGCGAGGACCCGGGCGAAGACCAGTGCCGCATACGACGTCGCCGACTCGGCTGCGTCCGGGACCGCTTCTGCGACCCGCCGGGCCCAGGCGATCTGCAGGGCCAGGCGGACCGAGGCCGGGTCGGTGGCCTCCGGGTCACCCCACGCGGAGGCGGCGAGCGCATGCCGGACGTCGGCCGGGGTGCGTGCCGGGGACACCTGGGGCCACGCGGTGGCGAGCGCGCCGAGCACGTAGGGCGGACCGTCGGGGAACCCGGGCGGGCGCCCCGACGCCGACCCGGCCAGGCCTGCGAGGTGCATGGTGACGTTCGCGATCTCGAAGCCGCCGGCCAGGACCCGGAGATAGGTGGCACTCAACGGTGGTCCCCAGCCGGCCAGGACCCGGAGATGCCACAAGAGCGTGGCCGACACCGCGTGCTGGGCCGTGGGCAGGTCCATGCCGGGCCGTACGTCGTGGCCGTACGGGGTGTGCGCCAGCACGCCCACCGTCTCGGAGAGGGAGCCGCTCGACGCCAGCCGGCGGGCGCCGTCGCTCCCCAGCCGTCGGCGCAGCAGGCCGCGTCCCCGGGTACCTGCGGCCACCCATCCCATGCTCATCGTCGCCCCCGGGTCGCCGGTGGACCCGTCGGTGGTCCCGCGGTGGGGCCGCCGACGGCCAGGGCGCGCCGCACGACGTCCTCGACGAGGGCCCCGGAGCGGCGTGCCGCCACGGCGGCGATCCGGTCGGCCTCCAACTGAGCACCCGCCAGCAACGCCCGTTGCTCGTCAGCCGCCCGACGGAGGCGCTCCGTGGCCGCCTCGACCCGTTCGGCCGGGGCGCGGCGCCGGGCGTCCGCCAGCAGGCGCCGTGCCTCCTCGTCGCTCGCCGTCCGGCGCTCCGACGCCCGCAGCGCCGCCGAGTCCTCGAGCTGCGCGGCACGGGACCCGGTGTCCCGCAGCGCGCCGAGGACGGGCAGCAACTCGGCCGCCAGCGCCGCGGCACGGTCCACCGGGACGCCGGCCGAGGCGGGCGCACCGGGCACGCCCTGGGACCGAAAGCGGCGCAGTAGCTCTGCCAACGACGCCACTGTCACCTCCTCCGGCTGTTGCCGTGCTGCGAGACCACGCGAAGCCTACGGTCGCAGCCGAGGCGCCGGCAGGGCCGAACGTCCCAGTCGACCTGGACATTCGACGGACGACACCGCCTCTGGGGCAACGGCCATCGGACCCCGGCCCCGCCGGTGGCGGTCCACCGCACGCCCGTCATGGCGTGAACGGAGATCACCGTGCGCGGCGGCTCCCGGACCGCTCCCGGGGCGGGCCGGGACGGGACGGGGTGACGGTGCCGATCGGAGCGGTGCAGATATCGTGAGGGGATGACCAGCGGTTTCTCCGCATCTGGCCTCTGGCGCCCCGATCCGGGTACCGGATCCGGCGGCCGGGATCGGGCGGTCCGGGCGTCGGGTCGACCCGCTTCGACGCGACCCGAGGAATTCGGATCGCCGGCGGCGGGGACGTCGGGTGGCCCGACGGGCATCTCCCTCCGGCGCCCGGCGTTCCTCGGCATGGTGGCGACGATGGTCGTGGTGGGCGGCGCGGTCGTCGGCGGGAGGACCTTCGTCTCGGTGCTTCCCGGCGCTTGGTTCTTCGGCTCCGCCGGAGGCCCTCTGGGCTCTTTCGCCGCCCAGGGGCACACTCCCCCCGCAGTGGCGCTCCTGCTGGTCTTCGGGGGGCTGATCCTGCTCACCCGGACCTGGCTCGGGCTGCTCAGGGTGCTCCGCCGGCGGCCCGGAGTGCCGGTCCGGCGGGTGGTCGGCGTGCTCGCCCTGTGGATCATCCCCCTCGTCATCGCTCCCCCGCTGTTCAGCCGCGACCTCTACAGCTACGCCGGGCAGGGCGAGATGGTGAGCCACCACATCGATCCCTACCAGTACGGCACCGGGGTGCTCGGCTCCACCCCGTTCAGCTCGCTCCCCGGGCCCCTGTGGAGCAACTCGCCCTCCCCCTACGGTCCGGTCTTCCTGGCGGCTGACGGTGCGATCGCCGATGTGGTCGGCCACCACGAACTTGCCGACCTGGTGCTCCTCCGGCTGCTCGAGCTCGGCGGGCTGGCGCTGGTGGTCGGCGGGCTGCCGACGCTGGCCAGGGGGTGGGGCCGTGATCCGGCCGAGGTGGTGCTGCTCGGCGCCGGAAGCCCGCTCGCCCTGACCGTTCTCGTCGGGGGGGGCCACAACGACGCGCTGATGGTCGGTCTCATGGTGGCCGGGCTCGCCGTGGCCAAAAGGGTCGGGCCCGTCCCGGGGATCGTGGTCTGCGCCCTCGCCGCGGGCGTGAAGGCCCCCGCCGCCCTGGCGATCGTCATGATCGGGTGGAATTGGGGCCCGGCAGGTGCGTCGGCCGTCCGGCGGGCGATCCGCGCCCTCGGTGCGCTGGGCATCGGCGCGGCGACGCTGGCCGTCGTGTCGGCCCTCACCGGGGTGGGTTGGGGCTGGACCCGCAATCTGGGGACCGCGAACCAGATCTCCACCGGGGTCACCCCGCTCTCGGCGGTGGCCCACTCGATCGCGGGCACCGCCGGTCTGGTCGGCATCCCCCTCTCCTTCGCGTCGGCCCGGACGGTGCTCGACGCCATCGGGATCGTCTGCGCTGCCGGTATCTGCGGATGGCTGCTCGTCCGATCGCCCCGCCTCGGCCCGCTCCGGTCCCTCGGGCTGATGCTGCTGGTCGTGTCGATCCTCAGCCCGATCCTCTGGGCGTGGTACCTCACGTGGGGCCTGATCGTGCTGTCCGTCGTGGCCACCGGCTGGCTCCGCCGCACGGTCATCGTCATCACGATCGCCTGGACCTTCATCGGGACCAGCTCCGTCGAGGGCATCGCCAACGCCCTATGGCACACCGGCGTGCCCGCCGACCTCTTGCTGCTCATCGGCCTGGTCGGCGTGGCCCTGGTCCCCCTCGGCCTGGCGGCAGACGCCGAAGTGGAGATCGGGCGCTCCCGTCCTCCCGAGGGGAACCCGAGCGGTGGCTGGCCGGCGATCGAAGCGGGCAACGCCCAGGGCGAGCCGGGAGGGCTTCCCGTCGGGGTGTGACCCTCCGGTCCGGCAGCGGGGCTCCTGTCCCCTCGGGCTCTGGCCCGGGCCCGGGCCCGCACCCGCGAGCACCCTCAGGTTGAGGTTCAGGTCGAGGGTTCCCTCAGGGACCTTCGCCCCCCGAGGGCGTGCAGGAGCGGGGGTCCCAGGGCCTCAGGGACTCCACGGCGGGGCTCGGAGGGCTGAACGCCCCGTTGCCGGCGGTGGTGGAGGTCGTGGTCGGCGTGGTCGGCGGGACGGTCGTCGTGGACTTGGAGCCGGCGCCCCCCGCTGGGGTGGTCGCCGGAGGAGCCGGGCTGTTGACCGCGAAGTCGGTCCCCGTCACCACCGTGACCTGAGCACCGGTGCTGACCATCGCCGGGTTCACCGCCATGATCACCGCCCCCGAGAGGGCGTGCGCGACGGTCTGGGCCGCCGCCTCGAGCTTGGGGGTCCGAGCCGAGTAGTAGACGACGGTCTCGGACTGCGTCGCGACGGAGGGGGTGTCGCCGATCGTGCCCACGTGGAACCCGAGCGCGGTGAGGGCCTGCGCGGTGTCGGTGGCCTGGTTCGTCGCTCCCGTGCCGTTGAGCACCGACACCGGTACCGAGGACGGGGGGGGCAGGGGGCCGCCGTTGAACGTGTCGTCGGACGACTTCAGGCCGAGGAACTGGTCGACCACCTGGGCGTCCAGGGGCTGGGAGGGGAACTCGATGTCGCCGTAGTCGCCACCCTTGTAGTAGTAGTTCCCGAACTGGTCGACCGCCACGGGCAGGGTGACCTGGGGCGCCTGCCCGACGTTCACGGAATGGAAGGCGAGGACCAACGAGAGCATCTCGCTGGCCGAGAAGGAGGAGTCGGCCTGGAGCTGACCGACCACGCTCGAGACGAGCTGCTGGTCGGCGACCGGGTTCCCCAGTCCCCTCTTCTGGACGGCCGAGGCCAGGACCCGGAGGAACTCGTGGTCACGGCGGATCCGGGCGAGATCGCTCTGCGCCTCCATCGGCCAGTCCGGCGCGTAGTTGGTGGTGACCGTCGGTCCCTTGTACTGCAGGTGGCGGGCCCGCACCACCTGCAGCGCCTGGGTCCCGTTCAGGTGGACACAGCCCGTCGTCCGGATGTTCAACCCCGAGTACGCGTCGTACACGGGCTCGGGGAAGTACATCGAGATGCCGCCGAGCGCGTCGACCACGCCGGCGAAGGAGTCGAAGTTGAGCTCGACGTAGTGCTGAATGGGAATGCCGAAGTCCTGCTCGACGGCACGGACCAGCTGTGTCGGTCCTTCTGCCAATGCGGCGTCGATCTTGTTCGCACCTTCGGCGCGGGCATTGGGCACGAAGAGGTCGCGGGGGATGGACAGGATCGACACCGCGTGGGTCACCGGGTTGAGGTGCAGGATCATGATGACGTCACTGTTGACGCCGGTGACTCCCTGCGAGCAGAGCCCGTAGGCGAGGCTCTGGACCTTCAGGGCGCACCGTGAGGTCGAGCCGACCATCAGGATGTTCACCGTGCCGACGTCCGCTCCCCTCTTCGGCTGATCCGCGAGACCGGCGACCGAAATCCGGTGGATCCGGTGGTTGAGGTACCAGGCGTCGCCCAGCACGGCCACCACCACCAGCAGCACGACCGCCCCCACGATCCCGAGCGCCCATTTGACCCGCCGACGTCGGCGCCGGTGCGGGTGGGGACGCCCGCCCCGCCGGGGCTGCGTGCGGCCCGCCCTCTCGACCTCCAGCCCGAGCGATCGCAGACCGTCCTCGTTGGCCACCGGCCCCGGATCGGCCTCCCCCGAGGAGCCCAGGGCCCGGAGCGCCGCCTCGTTGGGCACCGACCCGTGACGTCCCCTCCGTGGGCCCCGCGAGCTGCCACGGACGTCGGGAGTGCCAGATCCGTCGCCGGGACCGCCACGGGAGCCGCCACCGGAGAGATGGCCGCTGTCCATGGGTGCTCACGGTAGCAACGTCGGCGCCTCATGCCGTGGAGCCCCCCCGCCACAGCCGGCGGCGCCGCCGGGTCGGCGACCCCGTCGACCGGGACACAACCCGGCCCGGCCCCGGTACCCGACTACCCGGTACCCGACTACCCGGTCCTCGACTACCCGGTACCCGCTCGCCCGCCGGACCCCTCGCCGGGGTCGGGGTCGCGGTCGGTGTCGGGATCGGGATCGGGATCGGTGTCCGCGGTCCGGGACCCGTCTGCTCCCGTCCCTCCCGAACCGGTCGAGGGAACCGGCCCGCCCCGAGAGCCCGCTCCGGCCTCGTCGAGCATCGAGTGGTACACGGCCAGCAGGGCGCCCTTCTGGCCGACCGTCAGCCGCGGGTCGAGTCGGATGGCCACCTCGGTGGAGGGCGCAGAGACCTCGTCGTCGACGCCGGCGGCCTGAGCGAGCAGGTCCTCGACGGAGAGGTTGAGCGCCCTGGCCAGTGACTTGATCACCGCCACCGAGGGTTGGTGGAGCCCGCGCTCGATCTGGCTCAGGTAGGGGTTCGACACCCGGGTGAGCTCGGCCAGTTGGCGGAGGCTGAGCTGGGCCAGCTTCCGCTGAGTCCGAAGATAGGAGCCGAAGACTCCCCAGTTGCCCGGGGACTCCGAGCCCGGACCGGCGCTCACCCGGGACGGGCCACGGCCCGGCCCACCGGTTCCCCCGCTCCTGGGCACGGAGCGCGAACAGGCCCGCCGGGCGGCCGTGCTCGCCACGCGCAGGCCGAGTCGCATCCGGTCCGCACCTTGTCCACCGTGCCGATCGTAGCCACGCACCACCACGGACGGCGGCGACCTTCCCGGCAGTTCGGCTACGCCACCCGGGACCCGGAACCGTTCCTGGTCGCCGATCGCTCATGGCGCGCGTTGACGCCGACGTCGAACGAGGCTCTAATCAGAGCAGGACCGTCGTACGGAAGCCGTGGGGTGGGTGCGATGTCGAAGGTGTTCTCACCGCAGGACTTCGAGGAGGCCGTCGAGAGCGGCGAGGTTCTCGCGCGCGCCGACTCGCTCGGTCTCCTCGGGGCGCTCGCCAAGGTCGCCGTCCGCTCGCGCAATGCCCCCCGGCGCATGGCCGACCTCGGGGTCGAGCTCGGGAAGATCACGGTCGGGAGGTCCGGCGTCCGACCCGAGCCCAAGGATTGGCGCTTCGCCAACCGGGCGTGGAGCGAGAACCCGGCATTTCGCCGGCTCGCCCAGGGGTACCTGGCTTGGGCCCAGGTCGTCGACCGGATCGTCGCGGACGCCGATCTCGACTGGCGTACCACCGAACGGGCCCAATTCGCCACCCGGTTGATGACCTCGGCGCTGTCCCCCACCAATTTCCTCCCCCTCAACCCCGATGCCCTCGAGCGCGCATGGGAGACGGGGGGCAAGAGCCTCTTGCGAGGTCTCCGGAACATCGGCCGCGACATCCGCCACAACTCCGGCGTGCCCCGATCGGTGAAGCCCGGTGCGTTCACCGTGGGCAAGAACCTGGCGGTGACACCCGGAGCGGTCGTGTACCGCAACGAGGTATGCGAGCTCATCCAGTACAGCCCCCAGACGCCGGCCGTGTACTCGCTCCCCGTGGTCCTGATCCCCCCGCAGATCAACAAGTTCTATTTCATGGACATGGCGCCCGGGCGAAGCCTCGTCGAGTACGCGGTGCGCCAGGGATTTCAGGTGTTCGTCGTCAGCTGGCGGAACCCGACCGCCGAGCACCACGACTGGGATCTCGACAAGTACGCCGGCGCGGCGATCGAAGCCCTGCGGGCCGCCCAGGAGATCACGGGCAGCGACCGGGTCAATACCATCGCGCTCTGCGCCGGAGGCATCACGACCGCGGCGGTCATCGGTCATCTCGCCGCCATCGGCGACCCGCTGGTGCACTCTGCGACCTTCGCCGTCACCCTGCTCGACTTCTCCGAGCCCACCATGATCGGCATGTTCGGATCCGCCTCCGTCGTCCGCAACGCCATCCGTTCCTCGGAGCGGGCAGGCGTGCTCGACGGCAACGCCACCCGGCTCCTCTTCGCCCTCCTCAGGCCCAACGAACTGCTCTGGAACTACTGGGTGAGCAACAACCTGCTCGGCGAGGACCCCCCGACCTTTGACGTCCTGGCCTGGAACGCCGACAGCACGCGCCTCCCGGCCTCGCTCCACGCCGACTTCCTCGACATCTTCCGCAACGACTCCTTCTCCGCCGGCACGCTGAAGACCCTCGGGACCACGGTGGAGCTGGCCCAGGTCAAATGCGACAACTTCGTCGTGGCTGCCAGCAACGACCACCTGACCGCATGGCGGGCGTGCTACTCCACCACAAGGCTCCTCGGGGGGCCGAGCGAGTTCACCCTCTCCTCGTCCGGCCATATCCAGAGCCTGGTCAACCCCCCCGGCAACCCGAAGATGACCTACGCCAGCGGCCCGGCCACCGGCACCGGCCCCGACAAATGGTTGGCCGGTGCAGTCCAACACCAGGGATCGTGGTGGGAACGATGGGCCGGGTGGCTGGCCCCGCGGTCCGGCGACCAACGGGCACCGGCCACCGGGCTCGGCAGCAAAGAGCACCCGCCCATCGAGCCCGCACCGGGCCTTTACGTGATGGAGCGGTAGGGACCCCGCTCGCGAAGCGGTGCCCCCGGGCCTTCCCGAGCCCCCGGGCGGGACTATCCTCCCTGCATCGACCACCCGGAGACCCCGTCATGATGGACGTCGAGCTGAACTCGTGGCTGATGTTCGAGCACGCCCCGAAGTACGCGCCGGACGCCGAGGTGGTCAGTCGCCTCCCCTCCGGGGAACTGCACCGCTACACGTACGGGGATTTCGCCGGACGCGCCCAACAGCTGATGCACGCCCTCGACGGGCTGGGCGTCCAACGGGGCGAGCGGGTCGCCACCCTGGCCTGGAACAGCTACCGCCATCTCGAGTCGTACTTCGCCATCCCCTGCACCGGTCGCGTCCTGCACACGCTCAACGCCCGCCTGTCGCCCGAGGACCTCGCCTACATCATCGGCCACGCGGACGACCGGGCGGTGCTCGTCGATCCCGACTTCCTCCCGTTGATCGAGGAGATCCGCGGCCGGGTCCCCGGTCTCCGCCACGTCATCGTGCTCGACGACCGCGTCCCCGACACCTCGCTCGACGGGGTGATCGCCTACGAGGACCTGATCGCCGACCGGGCGAGCTCGTACTCCCCCATCGACATTCCCGAACGGACCCCGCTCGGGCTCTGTTACACGTCGGGAACCACGGGCCGGCCCAAAGGCGCTCAGTACACGCACCGCTCCACCTTCCTTCATGCGTTCGCCGTGACCTCGGCCACGGCCATGGCCATCGGTCCGGGCGATTCCGTCCTGAGCCAGGTACCGATGTTCCACGCCAATGCCTGGGGGATGCCGTACGGCTCGACCCTCGCGGGAGCGAAGCAGGTCTACTTCGCCGGTCCGCTCCTCGCCGGACCGTTCGTCGACCTCCTGGTGACCGAGCGGGTCACGGTCAGCGCCGGCGTTCCCACCATCTGGCTCACCGTGGCCGACGAGGTGGGCGCACGCGGCGGCTTGCCGGACATGCGCCACATCATCGTGGGCGGCAGCCAGCCTCCCCGCGCCCTCATCACCCGGTACTGGGAGGACTTCGGCCTCCGGATCGTCCAGGCCTGGGGCATGACCGAGACCTCCCCCCTGGCCTCGGTCGCCTGGCCGCAGGAACGAATGCGCGGATGGGACGAGGAGCGGGTGACCGACGCCGCGAGGATCCAGGCCGGGATCCCACTCCCCGGCGTGGACGTCAGCATCCGCGACGAGGAAGGACGCGCGTTGCCCTTCGACGGCGAGACGATGGGCAACCTGTACGTCCGGGGTCCCTGGGTGATCGACGGGTACCTGAAGGACGAGGGCGACGAGAACTTCGCCACCGACGGATGGTTCCGCACCGGTGACGTGGCGATCGGGTCACCGGGCGGCTACTTCGTCATCGCCGACCGGACGAAGGACCTCATCAAGTCCGGGGGGGAGTGGATCTCCTCGGTGGAGATGGAGTCCGCGATCATGGCGATGCCCGCCGTGCTCGAGGCGGCCGTGGTGGCCGTCCCGGACCCGAAGTGGCAGGAGCGGCCCCTCGCCTGTGTGGTGCTCCGGGGCGGCGGCGAGGTCACGCTCCAAGAAGTCCACACGCACCTGACGGCGAGCGGCTTCGCCCACTGGCAGCTCCCGACAAGGCTCGAGATCATCGACGCCGTCCCCAAGACCAGCGTGGGCAAGTTCGACAAGAAGGTCCTGCGCGCCAATTTCGGCGCCTGACCCCGCCGATCCCCCGGGCCCGGTTCAGGCCGCCGAAGCCGGCTGATCACCACCGGGGCCTTGACGCACGCCCGGAATGCTTGATATAGTAAGCAAACCACCAATCATCCCAAGTGAGGTTCCCATGCCTACCGCCCTCGAGATCACCAACTCCGTCCAGAACGGCGTCGTCAAAGCGGTCGAGACCAGCCAGCGATGGACCCTCGGCGCCGCGCGGAAGACAGCCGACACCTTTGACGGGATGATCCCCGACGCCCCCAAGCTCCCCCTCGTCGACCGTCTGCCTTCGCCGCAGCAAGCCGTCGACGCCGGTTTCGGCTTCGTCGAGCGGATCCTGGCCACCCAGCGCGCCTTCGCTTCCGAGATGGCGGCGTTGGCCACCCGCCCCGCACCGGCGGTCCCCACGGCCAAGAAGGCCGGCGCCTAGTTCCCCAGCGCCATCGCCCTCCCGATCCGGAGGGACGCACAGCGGCGCGAGCCCGACGTGCGAGGCGGACCCCCGGACCGGCCCCCTCGGCCGACCGGGGGCCCGCCTCGCGTCTGCGCCCGACCGAGGCCCGGCGAATTTCGGGTGGTGGGTCCGTTCGGACCCGTTGGCGAGTTTCGCGACGGCCGGGCTCCCCGCTACGATGCCCGACGCGGGGAGCTTCCCGCCCGGCGATGGATCCCGCCGGGGGTGGTCTGCAGCTCGGGGCCCCTGAAGCGCTCGGTGACGGCTGATGGTTCCTGTTCCGGAAGGAGGAGGACCATGCCCGACGCCGAGCCCGTGACGACCGAGCCCGTGACGACCGAGCCCGTGCCGACCGGTCTCCATTGGGCCCACCCGCGGTTTCTCACGTGCATCATCGCCGGCGGCCTGCTCGGGACCCTGGGCCGCTACGAGCTCGAGCTGGCCTGGCCCACCCCGGCAGGGCACTTCCCGCTCGTCACCTTCACCATCAACACCAGCGGCGCCTTCCTGCTCGGGTTCCTCCTGGCCCTGCTGGGCGGGAGCCGGCGGCCAAGCCCGTACGCCAGGCCCTTCATAGGGACCGGCATCCTCGGCGGTTGGACGACCTATTCTACCCTGGTAGTGGAGGCGACCACACTGGGTAAGGGGGGCCAGCTCGGCCTGGCCGCCGCCTACCTCGCCGCCACCCTCGCCGCCGGGATCGCCGCCGTCGCCCTCGGGATCTCGTTGGGTCCGTTCGGTCTCCGCCGCACCGCCGCAGCGCTCACGTCGGACCCGCTCGAGTGACCTCAGCCGTGCCCGCCGGGGAGCAGTGGTGCTGACGGCGATCGTCGTCGGGGTGGCCGGAGGCCTCGGGGCCCTGCTGCGACACCTCGTGGACGGCGCCCTGCAGGAACGCCCCTCCCGCATCCATCCCGGCTCGGCGAGCGTGCCCTACGGGACGCTCGTGGTCAACGTGGTCGGTTCGTTCGTCATGGGCGCGGTCACCGGCGCGTTCTGGTACCACGACCTGCCCGGGCGATGGCGGTCGATCGTCGGCACCGGCCTCTGCGGGGGCCTGACGACCTGGTCCACGGCCAGCTGGGAGACGGTGCAGCTCGCCACCCTCGGCCGGATCGGCCTGGCCGTCCTGTACGCCCTGGGGGGCATGACGCTGGCAGTGCTCGGAGCGGTGGCCGGCATCGCTCTCGGCGGGGCACTCTGACCCGATCCGGGCCCGCGCCCGGCTCCGGCCGGCCGGACGCCCGCGGCAGACAGTTCAGCCGCGGGCGTCGAACGTGGGGACCAAGGTGCGGGCCGCGCGGGCCTCGTCCACCCGCCGCACCGGCGTGGTGCGCGGCGCAGCCTTGAAGCTGTCGTCGACCGCCGCGCCGGCGGCGATCCGTTCGAGCGCGTCGGCCAATGCCTCGAGCGTCTGGAGGCTCTCGGTCTCGGTCGGCTCGATCATGAGCGCCTCGTCGACGACCAGCGGGAAGTACACGGTCGGCGAGTGGAAGCCTTCCTCGAGAAGGCGCTTGGCGACGTCGAGCGCCCTGAGCCCGTGCTGCTTGCGGAGAGTCGAGGCGGCGAGGACGACCTCGTGCATGCACGTCCGGTCGAACGGCACGTCGTACACGCCCGACAGGCGCGTGCGGACCCAGTTGGCGTTGAGCACGGCTCGCTCGGCCACCCGCCGTAACCCGTCACCGCCGTGCACCGTGATGTACGCGAGCGCTCGGGCGAGCACCAGCGCGTTGCCGTGCCAGCTGTGGACCCGACCGACCGAGTGCGGCGGCACCGACCAGCCGAACCGAAGGTCGCCCGTCCCGCTCTCCGGGTCCGCGGTCGCCCGGACCCCGGGGTCGGCCGGCCCGGCGCCACTCGTGGCTCCGCCGGCGATCCGGACCGGCCGGGGGCCGGGGAGGAAGTCGACCAACCGGGGCGAGACGGCGACGGGGCCGGCGCCGGGCCCTCCCCCGCCGTGTGGAGTGGCGAAGGTCTTGTGCAGGTTCATGTGCACGATGTCGAACCCCATGTCCCCGGGCCGCACCACCCCGAGGATGGCGTTCAGGTTGGCGCCGTCGTAGTAGAGGAGCCCCCCCACCTCGTGCACCGCCTCGGCGATCGGGACGATGTCCTCTTCGAAGAGCCCGAGCGTGTTCGGATTGGTCAGCATGATGCCGGCAACGTCGGTGTCGAGCACGCTGCGCAGCGCCGCCATGTCGACACAGCCGCGCTCGTCGCTCGGGACGGTGGTCACTTCGTAGCCGCCCAACGTCACCGACGCGGGGTTGGTGCCGTGTGCCGAATCGGGGATGACCACCCGGCGGCGCTGCTCGCCCTGGGCGTCGTGCCACGCCCGCATCAGGAGCAGGCCGGTGAGCTCGCCCGCGGCACCGGCCGCCGGTTGCAGGGTGGCGGCGGCCATCCCGGTGATCTCGCACAGCATCTCCTCGAGATCGACGAGGAGCTCGAGCCATCCCTGGGTCAGGGCGGCAGGCGCCCCCGGGTGGACGTTGGACAGCCCCGGGAGCCCGGCCACGGTGTCGCAGGTCTTCGGGTTGTACTTCATCGTGCACGAGCCGAGCGGGTACGCGCCGAGGTCGACGGAGAACTGCCGGTGGCTGAGCCGGGTGAAGTGCCCCACCAGGTCCCGCTCGGACACCTCGGCCAAGGGGACCGGATCGCTCCGCCGATGCTCCGCCGGCACCAGTTCCTCCACGCTCCACTCCGGGATGCCCGTGGTCCGCAGCTGCCAGCTCGACCGGCCCGGTTGCGACAGCTCGAAGATCGTGGGCTCGGCCATGTTGCCGAGCAGTGGAGCACTTG
Source organism: Candidatus Dormiibacterota bacterium (assembly GCA_035532035.1). Taxonomy (NCBI): domain Bacteria; kingdom Bacillati; phylum Candidatus Dormiibacterota; species Candidatus Dormiibacterota bacterium. The sequence continues at coordinate 338,650 of DATKRS010000004.1, read as the reverse complement.
CCGCCCGGCCGCCGGCCGCCGCTGTCCCCGGCTCGCTCATCGGGGCACTCACGATCTCACCGCCTTGTCGAGGGCCGCCACGAACGCGTCGATCTCCGCGGCGGTCCGGCGTTCGGTGACGGCAACGAGCAGTCCGTGCTCGGCCTGCTCGGGCCCCACCGAGCCGTCGCCGCCCTCCCCGACCAGGTCGGCCAGTGCCAGCCCGGCGAGGAACCCGTCCTCGGCCAGCCGCCGGACCACCGTGCGGGCCGGCGTCGGGGTCAGCACGGCGAACTCGCGCACCACCGGCGTGGCGGCAGTGAGCGGCGTCACCCCGTCGACCCCGGCCAACGCCTCGCGGCAGTAGCGGGTGCCGCGGGCACTGCGCAGCGCCACCTCGGCCAGCCCCGAGGTGCCGAGCCAGCCCAGCTGGACCGCCGCCGTGACCGCCATCAGCGTCTGGTTCGTGCACACGTTGGAGGTGGCCTTCTCGCGCCGGATGTCCTGCTCGCGGGCACGCAGCGTGGTGACGTAGGCGCGGGTGCCCTCCGAGTCGACCGTCTCGCCGACCAGGCGCCCGGGGAGCCGGCGGACGTGCTCGAGCGTGCAGGCGAACAGCCCGAGGTACGGGCCACCGAAACCGAGCGGGGTGCCGAAGGCCTGTCCCTCCCCGACCACCACGTCGGCCCCCTGCTCGCCGGGCGAACGGAGGATCCCGGCCGATACCGGGTCGGCCACCACCACCATCACCGCGCCGAGCGCGTCGCACAGCCGGCGGACCTCGGCCAGGTCCTCGATACACCCGAGGTAGTTCGGGTAGCCCACGACCACGACCCCCGGACGGTCGACCTCGGCCCCGGACCCGCCGGTGAGGGGCGGCCACGCCGTGCGGCCGTCGACGAGGGGTACCACCTCTACCTGGTGACCCGTCCCCGCGGCGAAGGTGGCCAGCACGGCACGCCAGTGCGGGTGCACCCCCGCCGACAGCCAGACCCCCTCGCGCCCGGTCACGCCCACGCCGAGGTTGACCCCTTCCACCAGGGCGCTCGCCCCGTCGTAGAGCGAGGCGTTGGCCACGGGCAGGCCGGCCAGGCGGGCGACCATCGTCTGGTACTCGAAGACCGCCTGCAGCACGCCCTGGGCCACCTCGGGCTGGTACGGGGTGTAGGAGGTCACGAACTCCGAGCGCCCGGCCAGTGCCTTCACCACCGGCGGCACCTCGTGGTCGTACGCGCCGCCACCGGCGAAGCAGACCAGGTGGTCGGACCGGGCGATGTTGGCCTCGGCCAACCGCTGGACCCGGTCGAGCACATCGGGCTCGGGAACGCCGTCGGCCAAGGCCAGGCCGCCGCTGATCCGGAGGGCCTCGGGTACCGCGGCGAAGAGCTCGTCGAGCGAGTCCAGCCCGATGAAGCCGAGCATCGAGGCGATCTCCGCCTCGGTGTGGGGAAGGTAGTCGCCCATCAGCCCGCCCCGCGCCGCCAGAACGGCAACCGCACGACGGAGGCACCGAGGGACCGTCCGCGCTGTTCCACCGTGACGTCGTCGCCCTCGTGCAGCGCCGCCGCCTCCACGAGGGCCAGCGCGATCCCCCTCTGGAGCATCGGGGAGAAATTGCCGCTGGTCACCGTTCCGACGGGCTGCCCCGCGACCGTCACGACCGCGCCCTCGCGCGGCGGTTGCCTGCCGTCGGCCAGGAGCCCCCGGAGGCTCCGGGCCGGGCCGTCGGCCCGCTCCCGCTCGAGCGCCGCGCGCCCGGGGAAGGGTCCCTTGTCCCAGCCCACGACCCAACCCAGCCCGGCCTGCAGCGGGGTGATCCCGGGACCCAGCTCATGGCCGTGGAGCGGGAGCCCGGCCTCGAGCCGGAGCGTGTCGCGCGCCCCCAAGCCCGCCGGAACCACCCCGGCCCCGACGATCGCCGCCCAGAGGTCTCCGGCCGCAGCGGCCGGGACGGCGCACTCCACCCCGTCCTCACCGGTGTACCCGGTACCCGCAGCCACGCACCGGGCCCCCCGCCACTCGAACCTCTCCACCGCGAAACGCTCCACGGCCGCCGCCTCGGGTGCCACGGCGGCGAGGCGCCGTCGGGCCTCGGGACCCTGCACGGCGAGAACCGCCCGGTCCGCGGTCGTGTCGGTGCCGCCGATCGCGTCCCGGACCCGGTGGGTGTTCGATGCGTTGGGCATCACGTCGAACCGCTGGTCCCCGACCCACCAGACGATGAGGTCGTCGACGACCGACCCGTCCTCGCCGAGCAGGTGGGTGTATTGCGCCCTCCCCGGTCCGATCTTTCGCAGATCGTTGGTCAACGCCGCCTGCAGACGCTCGAACGCACCCTGCCCCTCCACCCGGACCGTGCCCAGATGGCTGACGTCAAAGATCACTGCGCCGGTGCGGCACGCCCGATGCTCGGCGACCGTCCCGGACGGGTACGCCAACGGCATCTCCCAACCGCCGAACGGTACGAGCTTGGCCCCGAACCCCACGTGGGCGGCGTGCAAGGGGGAGCGCCGGAGCTCCCCGCCACCGCCGGCGAACATACCCTGCTCGTCGGCGACGGCCGGCGCCCCTGCTTCCACGGGCTCAGCCTAGGCGGCGCTGGTGTCCGGCATCTGCAAGCCGTGACGCTCGAGCAGCGCGCGGAAGTCACGCTGGTAGACAACCTCCACCTCCAGCTCGGGGTAGAGCTCCCGCATGCGCCGGATCTTGGCGTTCTTCCGGGTGACCAGCCGTTGGTCGGCCGTGGTCAGCTCCACGAAGCACCGATGCTCGGGAAGCCAGAAGTCGGGTCGGAAGCCGGCGGCCGGTGATCCGTCGGCCCTCCAGCGCAGGGTGAACTCGACCGGCTCGTACTCCCAGCGAACACCGTGAACGTCGAGCAGGGCGGCGAACACCCGCTCCGACGGATGGGCGAACCGGACCGTGGCCGCCGGGATGCCGGACGGGTGCCCGGACCCGCAGCGACGGGGGTAGCCGGGTCTCGTCACTCCCCGGCCGCTCGACCCGCAGTGCGGGTGCCGGCGGCCGCCGGTCGGTCCGTGGGACGGTCGTGACGCACCGGCTCGCCCCGTTCGATGCGGACGATGTCCGCGTCGAGCTCGTCCACCACGCCCGAGAGGGGAACGATGTTGAACACGCCCTGACCGCCGGCCAGCAGGTCCACCACCTCCCCGTTCGATCGGGCCAGCACCGAATGGGTGCCGGTCAGCACCAAGTTGGCCGAGGCCACGTCGACACCGAGGTTCTCGCGCAGGCAGTCCACCGCACGCCGGGCCGAATGGAGGGAGACCCCCGCGTCGAGCAGCTGCTTGATGACCTTCACCTCGAGGACGTCCCGGTACGAATACCGCCGCTTGGTCCCGCTGCCCCGAGCCTCGGCCAGCGAAGGCCGCAGGAGCCCGGTGCGGGCCCAGTAGTCGAGCTGCCGGTACGAGATCCCGACCAGCGTGCAGACCTGGGGACCCCCGAAGCCATCGACCTCGGGCTCAGCTGGGCTGTCCATCGGACCTCCTCCGCTCCTCGGACTCTCCCGCACCTTAGCCGGTGCGGACCACACGCCGGTAGTTACGCCGGCGTGCTCCAGAGGGACGCCACCGTGAGCAGGCCCGTCCCGCCGCCCGGTGGCCGTTCGACCGGTCTGCCGCCCCGGACGGGATCATCCCTGGTCAGGGGTCCCCTGCTCCGTCCCCCGCCATCGCCGGCCAGGCGACCACCGCTCCTCGGGTGGTCACACCCACCCGGGACGCCGGCTCCCAACGAACCCCGCCGCCCACCCGCACGACGAGGGCGTGGTCGCCCAGGTCTCGATCGGGCCGGACCCGGACCACGGCGTCGTGTCCGTAGTAGTCGAAGCTGAGCACCTGACCGGTGAGCGCGCCTTCCCCAGGCTCCCTCGTGAGCTCGATCTGCTCGGGGCGCACCATCACGACGACATCGGAGCCGTCGGGCCCCGCCGGCCCGACGCCGTGCTCGAGCGGGAGAAGCCCCAAAGGGGTCTGCACCGAGCCACCCACCGTCGTTCCCCGGACGAGGTTGATCTCGCCGAAGAACCGGGCCAGATCGGGATCGGCGGGAAGACCGTAAAGAGCTTGCGGGGTGCCGGCCTGCCCGATGCGGCCTTCACGGATGACGGCGACGTGATCGGCGATCGACAACGCTTCGTCCTGGTCGTGGGTCACCAGCACCGCGGTCGTGCCGGCGCTGCGGAGCACCGCTTGGACGTCACTGCGGACACTCGCCCGGAGGCTGGCGTCGAGGGACGAGAACGGCTCGTCGAGAAGGACGATCTGGGGATCGACCGCGAGCGCCCGGGCCAGGGCCACCCGTTGCTGCTGGCCGCCCGAGAGCTGATGGGGGTAGCGCGGTCCCATCGACCCCAGGCCGACCATCTCCAACAGCTCGGAGACCCGCGCTCCGCGCCGCCGGCGCCGCCCCAGCCCGAAGCCGACGTTCGCCTCCACCGTCAGATGCGGGAACAGCGAGCCCTCCTGGGGTACGTAGCCGATCCTGCGGTGCTCGGAGGACACGAACCGGCCCACGCCGTCGACAACGGTCCCGCCGATCTCCACGAGGCCCCGGTCGGCGTGCTCGAACCCGCCGACGATCCGCAGCAACGTGGTCTTGCCGCTTCCCGAGGGCCCGAGGATGGCCGTGAGCGATCCTGCCTCGACGGTGAGGTCGACACCCCGCAGCACCGGGTGGGATCCGAACGCCTTGTGCAGGTCGGTGATGCGCAGGTCGGTCATGCGCAGGTCGGTCATGCGCAGGTCGGTCATGCGGCCGCCGCCGAGCGGGCCGGGAGCCGATCGAACCAGCGTCCGAGCACGTAGCTCGGCAAGGCGGCGACCAGGACCATGAGCGCCGCGTAGGGTGCCGCCTGGCTGTAGGAGATGTTCGACGAGAAGGCCCAGAACTGGGTGGAGAGGGTCTGGGCCCCCGTCGGGATCAGGACCAGGGTTGCGGTCAGCTCGGTCACCGTCTCGAGGAAGACGAGACAGAACGCCGCCGCCAGGCCGGGGCCGATGAGCGGGACGGTGACGCGCCACAGGACGGCCAACCGGGTGGAGCCGAGCGAACGAGCCATCTCCTCGAGACCGGTGGGCGACTGGAGCACCGACGTGCGCACCGCCACCAGCGCCAGGGGGAAGAACATCACCGCGTACGCGACGATCAGCAACACGGTGCTCTGGTAGAGGAACCCCGCCGCATACCGCTCGGAGAAGTACGTGAGCGACAGGGCGACCACGAGCCCGGGGATGGCCAGCACCACGTAGGTGCTGCGCTCGAGCATCCCGGCGAGGCGGCTCGGGTGCCGGACCGAGAGCAGGGCCACCGGCAGGGCCAGGCCCGTCGCCAGGACGCCTGCGGCCCCCCCGTACAACGCCGTGTGCCACACCGCCGACCCGATGGATGCAGCGGGAAGGGTGGATCGTCCGCCCTGAACCAGCCAGTAGACGATCGCCCCCAACGGCACCCCGAGGGCCAGAGCCACCAGCAGGGCGAAACCCCCGAGAACCGGCAGAGTGGCGCGCCCCAGCCGGTGGGGCCGGGCCGGCCGCGGGGCCAGAGGCCCCAGGCGGGCCGAACGCCCCCGCCCGCGCGTCGCTCCTTCACCCACGAGCACCAGCGCCCCGATGAGCACCAGCACCAGCGACAGGGCGCAGGACGCGGCAACGCCGAACGCGACGTGGGACTCGGTGAAGATCTCCGTCGTGAACGTCCGGAACCCGAGGATCTCGAAGGCGCCGTACTCGGCCAGGAGGATCAACGCCACCAGCAGGCTCCCTCCGATGATCGCCGGCCGGGCCTGCCCCAGGGTGACCCGCCAGAAGGTCCGGGCGCGTCCGAGCCCGAGACTGCGGGCGACCTCCTCCTGTGCCGGGTCGGCGTTCCGGAAGCTGGCGGCGACGGGAAGGTAGACGAGGGGGTACACGGCGACGGTCATCACCAGGGTCGCACCACTGAACCCGCCCAGGGACTGAAAGATCGACCGCCAACCGAAACTGGTGACGAAGTCGGGGATCCCCAGGGGGACCACCACCAGGACCGCCCAGGCCCTCCTGCCCGGGAGGTCGGTCCGCTCGACGAACCAGGCCGCCAACGTCCCGACCACGGCGCAGAGCAAGGTCACCACCACGGTCAGGCTGACGGTGTTCCACAAGAGATGGACGGTCAGCTGGCGGAACAACAGCGGGCGAAGAGTCGACCACCCGATCTGTCTCGCCTGCATGAGCAGGAAGACGAGAGGCAGGACGAGCCCCGCGGCGACCCCGACGGAGAGGCAGGTGAGCACCCAGGGCCGTCGCAGCGACCTGGGGCGCGCGGAGAGGGGCGGTCCCTCGCCGGAGCCGGGCACGGGCGCCTGGCCCTGATCCACGATCGTCGCCGACACGCTCGACCCCCGGCAGCCGCGCTGCTACCGGGCCCCTGCACCGGTCGCCGGTCGGCTGCCGATGTCCCGCCCCACCAAAGGTCCGTCATTCATCAGGACTTAGGCTAGCCAAAGATTCTTCTGGTCGACCGAGCGAGACGGACGGGTCAGCCGGTTCGCCCGGTTGCCGGTGCGCCCGCGCCGAAGTCGGGCCGCCCCTCGGCCGGGCTGGACGGCTCGGCGTGGAACCGCATCGGGATCCGGCCCGCCAACCGCGCCAGTCGTCCTGCCCGCACCGCCAGACACATGGCAGCGGCCATGGTGGCGGGATCATGGGCCCGGTTGACCGCGGAGGCCACCAGGACCCCGTCGCACCCGAGCTCCATGGCCTGGGCCACGTCGGAAGGGACCCCCACGCCGGCGTCGAGGATCACCGGCACGTCGACCGACTCGCGCAGGAGCGCCAGATTGTGGGGGTTCCGGATGCCGAGCCCGCTCCCTATCGGCGAGCCGAGGGGCATCACGGCGGCACAGCCCGCTTGCTCGAGCCTCCGAGCCAGTACAGGATCGTCGCTGGTGTACGGCAGGACGACGAAGCCGTCCTCGGCCAGCTGCTCGGCCGCGACCAACAGCTCGACGGGGTCGGGCAGCAGCGTCCGGTCGTCCCCGATGACCTCCAGCTTCACCCAGTCGGTGCCGAACGCCTCACGGGCCAGCTTCGCGGTCAGCACCGCCTCGGACGCGGTGCGACAGCCGGCGGTGTTCGGCAGGACGCTGATGGCCAGGCGCTCGAACAGATCGAGCAGCGAGCCGCGGGCGCCCGGGTCGACGCGCCGTACCGCGACGGTCGCCATCGCCGTTCCCGACGCGACCAGCGCCTCCTGGAGGACCGCGAGGCTGACCATTCCTCCCGTCCCCATCACCAGGCGCGACCCGAGCCGCCGGCCGGCGATGGCCAGCTCGTCGACGGACCGGTCCCCGGCAGTCGGTTCCGCACCCGTCGGTTCGGCACCCGCCGGTTCGGCGTTCACCTCGTCCGTCCTTCCGGCGCCCCCGGGAACCCTGGGGATCGGGGTGCCGTCATCGATCCAAGCCTAACCGGGGCGTGCCCGGAACCCCCGGCGCGTCGATAGGCTTCCGCGGTGACCCCTGTCGTCGTGCTCACCATCGCCGGGTCCGACTCGAGCGGTGGCGCCGGCCTCCAAGCGGACCTCAAGACCTTCGCCGCCCACCGGGTCCACGGGGCGAGCGCCGTTACCGCAGTCACCGCCCAGAACACGACCGCCGTCACCGGCGTGGTGGCACTCGAGCCGGCCTTCGTCGTGGCCCAGATCGACGCCGTGCTGGCGGACCTACCGGTCGCCGGCGTGAAGACCGGCATGCTGGCCACGTCGGAGATCGTCGCTGCGATCGCCGCGATGGCCGCCGCCGGGCGGCTCCCGAACCTGACCGTCGATCCGGTACTCGTCTCCTCGACCGGTCACCTCCTGACAGACGAGGGCGGTGTCACCGCCTTCCGCGAGCTGCTCCTGCCCTGCGCCGAGGTGGCGACCCCGAATCTCCGGGAGGCGGCGGTGCTGACCGGACGACCGGTCTCCGAGCTCGCGACCGTCGAGGCGATGATCGATGCTGCCGAGGAGATCCGGGCACTCGGCGCGACCACGGTCGTCGTGAAGGGCGGCCACCTCGCCGCGGCACAAGCGGCCCGGGTCCCCGGGCCCGACGGGAGGGACCGCCGTGCGGCCGGGCCGGCCTCGCCCGACGTGATCGCCGGTCCCGACGGGGTGGTCGTGCTCGAGGGTGGTCGCGTGGCGACCGCCAACGACCACGGCACCGGCTGCTCGTTGTCGGCCGCCATCGCCGCCGGGCTCGCCCTCGGCGACGGGCACATCGCCGCCATCCGTGCCGCCAAGGACTACGTCGCGGCAGCCCTGGCCGGTGCCGCGGGCTGGCATCTCGGCTCGGGACACGGCCCCATCGACCACTTCGGCTGGTCGGCGGACCGATCCGGACCCGGTGCGGCCCGGCCCTAGGCTTGCAGCAGATGGACCTGGTCGACACGACAATTTCACCGCAGGAGGGACCGTCGGCCCGACCGGTCCCCCAGCCTCCGCCGCGATCGGGGCCGGGCCTGCGCCCCGCCATGGTGGTGCTCGGGCTCGGTGCCCTGATCCTGGTCCTGTTCGCCGTCATCGCGGTGGTCACCGGCAGCGGGAGCACCGCCCGGAAAGGTCCGGCCGTGTCGGCATCGCCGACCAGGGTGAAGGGGTCCTCGCTGCTTGCCGTCCCAGCCGGGCACCTGCTGGCCGGCATCGTGAGCCCGGGGTCGCCCCCCACCAACATCGTGCGATCCTTGTACGTTCCCGCCGGGACCGTCCTCGTTGCCTCCGGGCGCGGCGCGGCCGGGAGCGGCCAGTACGACGAGGAGGTCGTGCTGGCGGTCGACGCGTCCCAATCGGCGGTGATCGGTTTCTTCCGCGCCGAGCTGCCGGCGCAGAACTGGGGCGTGTTCAGCACGGGCCCGGCCGTCAACAAGCCCGGGACCGTGGAGGTGCTGGCCAAGCAGGCCGGCGACGACGGTTGGTACTGGGAGATCGGGGCCCTCGTCGCACCGACCACCTTCGGCACGGCAGGAACCACGTCGTCGGCGGGCCCGTCCGGGGCCGCGAACACGACCCGGTTCACCATCCGCCTCTTTCAGATCTCCGACCAGCAGTGAGAACGGGACGAGGTCTCGGCACGCGCCGGTGATCGGATCGCGGGGCCCATGCCGTCGGGGCCCATGCCGTCGGGGCCCATGCCGTCGGGGCCCATGCCGTCGGGGCCCATGCCGTCGGGGCCCATGCCGTCGGGGCCCATGCCGTCGGGGCCCGACCGGCCGGGCTCAGGCCGACGGGGCCCGACCGGCCGGGCTCAGGCCGACGAGGTGACCGGAACGGCAACCGCTGCGAGCAGGGACCGCTCCGGCTCGGGCTCGCGCTCGGGCTCGCGCAGCAGGTGGCTCCAGACGAAGAAGTTGAGCGGGTAGAGCAGGTACCCGACCCGTGTGGCGGGGGCCAGCAAGAAGGCGACGAGCATCACCCAGCCGGCCAGCGCCGTCACCTGAGCCGCCGTGGACGGCGTCCGGCGCAGGAGGCGTGCGACGAGCACGGAACTGCCCACAACGCCCACGGCGACGGGCAGGATCCGGTGGAGGGACGGGAAGATGCCGACCAGGACGTGGCCCGGCAACGCGCTGGCGGCCGGAGAGCTCACCCCGGACAGACCGAGCGGGAACAGGATGACGTTCTCCACGAATGCCTGGGGGTTCCGCAGCACGAAGGGGGCCACCACGGGGCCGGCGACGACGAGCATTCCCAGGGCCATGCGTCCGGGGGCTCGCCGACCTTGGGCGTCGCGGGCGGCGAACAACGCCAGCGCGGCGAGCGGCCAGGCGGTGAACTTCATCGAGGAGGCAACGCCGAGCACGAACCCCGACCACCCCGGTCGTCGCCTCTGGGCGAGCACCATGGCCAGCAGGAGGAAGGCGACGACCGGCATGTCGTCGCCCCCGGTGGCGAGGGGCAGCGCCGCCGTCGGGAGCACCGTCAGCACTTGCAGGGTTCGCACCTTGGGCTCGTTCGGACCGCGGGACATGACCAGGGCCCCGACGACCACGAGCATCGTCACCATGCTGAAGAAGATGCGGGAGTCGGTGAGGGCGATCGGCTCCTTGGTGCTGCTCGGCAAGCCGAACAGGGTCATGAGCGGCAGGTACGGGAAGAAGCTCTCGGACGTCGGCTGACCGGGTGGGGTGGGAACCACCACCCGGCCGTGGCTGGTGATCAGCCGGTAGGGGTCGTGGCCGTTCGCGGCGCGATGGGCCGCCTGCTCGACGACGACGGCCTCGGGCTGCACGTGCGCCGTGGGGTTCCCCTGAGCCCGCCACGCCACCTCCAGCGAGAGCGGGAGGACGGTGGCCCCGACCAACGCGAAGACGAAGACCCAGATCCGGACGGGACCCCACTGGCGGGTTCCCGCGGTAGCGCCCGGAGTCCGGGGCGGAACGGGCTCCCCGGCGAGCCGGGCATCCCGTTCCGCCCCGGCACGGTTGCGGTGAGCCCGGGCCGACAGAGCGGAGATCAGGGCAGCCAGCAGGTACGGGCCGAGTGCCAGCTCGCCCCATTGCCGGTAGAGGGAGATGGAGGAGAACCGGGCGGTGAACTCGGCGAACAGGGCCGAACCGGCGTACAGCACCGCGTCACCCGCTTCGGGGCGCCAGAGGGAGACCCGGGTGACGATCCGGTCCCGGAGCCCCTGGACCCTGGTGCCCGAACCTCCCACCCTGCTGGTCAGCTCTCGCACCTCGCTGCTCTCCACGGCTTCTTCACGGTCGAGCCCGGCTGGCTGCAAGCGGACATCCTCGCCGCGGAGCATCCTACCGCCCACTCAACGAGCGGGACCGACCAATTCCTTCAGGTAGAACTCGTGCTCCGCCCGGAGGCACCGGGCAACCGTCTCCGCCCGCCGGAAACCGTGCCCCTCGCCGGCGAAGGTGAGCAGCTCGCAACGGGCCCCCCGGCGCCGGAGGGCCTCCGCCATGGACGCGGCCTGGTCGAGTGGGACGATCGGATCCTCCGTCCCCTGCAACAACAGGACGGCCCCGCTCATCCGCTCCACCTGATACCGCGGGGAGCGTTGGTCGTACTCCTCACCCGCTGCGGGCAGCGAGCCGACGAGCCAGTCGGTGTAGCGCGACTCGAAGTCATGGGTCGAGGCGGCCAGAGCCCGCAGATCGGTTACCCCGTACCAGCTCACCGCGGCGGCGAAGCAGTCCGAGCGCGCCAGGGCCATCAGGGCGGTCAGACCACCGGCGCTGCTCCCCCGGATTGCCATGCGCCGGCCGTCCACCAGGCCCTTCCCGGCCAGGTGGACCGCCGCGTCGGTGCAGTCGTCAACGTCGACCACGCCCCACCGGCGGTGCAGCCGCTCGCGGTAGGCGCGCCCGTAGCCGGTGCTTCCGCCGTAGTCCACGTCCGCGACGGCGAACCCCCGGGTGGTGAGGAACTGCACCACCACGTCGAACCCCGCCTCGGCGGACCCGGTCGGGCCTCCGTGGCACCGCACGACGAGGGGCGGGAGCTCTCCCTCCGGTCCCTCCACCCCGTGCAGGAGCGGCGGGTGGAAGAGCCCGTGCACGAGCTCACCGGAGCGGTTGCGGAAGGAGAACGGCTCCCCCACCGAGACGTCCCGCCGTTCCAAGGGTGCGGCGGGAGCCGCCGTCACCCTGGCGACGGCCACAGGCGAGTCGACCCGACGGGAATCGGCGCGACGGGAATCGGCGCGACGGGCCCGTCCGGAAGGATCGGGGCACCACCAGATCGACGCGGGGGCGAACGGGGAATCACCCAGCCATGCGGCGCCGGCGCCGTGTGCGCACACGGCGCCGATCGACACCGCCGGCTGGGTGACGGTCTCGAGCCGACCGCTGGCCGGGTCGAGCAGTCCGATCCGATCGGTTCCCAGGGAGCGCCACCGGCACAGGATCCGACCATCCTCCAACGGAACCATCGTCGACTGGCCCAACGCCCAGTCCGGGGCGTGGAACTCGGCAGGCTCCCCGCACAGGCGGGCGGGAAGCGTCCCCGGGCGCCAGCCCCAGGGCTGCCACCACCCCCCTGCGTCACTGGCGAACACGAGGAACCCGTCCGCCGCCCAGGTCGGCTGTCCCACCGATACCCCGGCTCCCCCGGCCAGCTTGCGTGCCGACCCGATCTCGGGACCGTCCGCTCCTCGGACGAGATCCCCGACCCACAGCTCCGAGGACGTCCACGGCATGTCCGGATGGGCCCAGCGGACCCAGGCCAGCCGGTGGCCACCTGCGTCGGGTCGGGGCGCCGCCACGAAGTCAGGGACCTCCACGAGGACCGAGACACGTCCCGGCTCGCCCGGGTGGAGCCCCACGATGGCGCGCCTGGCCCTGCCGCCGGCAGCGAGGCGCTCGCGGACCGCCAGGACGAGGCTGCCATCATCGGTGGCCCTCAGATCGCCATGGCTCCACCGCTCTCCGGAGGGCGCTTCGGCGGTCAGGGCCTCACCGCCGGGACCCATCGGGTCCCGGTCCCCGGGGCCGTCGATCCGGTGCAATCGGACCCGCTGGTCGCCGAGGTCGACGTACCCGATCGCCGGGGGCCGCCCCCCGCTCGGAGGGACGAGGCAGAACGCCCCTCCCCCGTACTCGTGCACCCGGCTGCGGACGTCGGCACCGCGGGGGGAGACCTCCTCGGGTCGCTCACCGGGTCTCGCCCGGTCGCACGCGGTCCTGCCTCCCTCCGCCGGCCGGCTCTCGAGCCAGTAGAGGAACGTCCCGTCGCTGGCCAAACCGGCGCGCCGGGCCCGGCCCGCGGCTGCCTCTTCGGCGCCCAAGGGCGAATCCCACCTCCCGAACGGCGCGACCGTGGCCACGCGACGCACCGCCCCCACTATGAAGTGGCGTAAACCGGCGAGACGTGGATCGTCCCCCCGCCGCAAGGGGCGACCGCCAGGGCCACCGTGGCCGGAACGAAATCACCGGGGGGCGTGATCAGGGCGTTCGTCGACGTGGGACAGGTGGTCTCCGTCCCTACGGGGACGTCCGAGTAGCTGAGACTGAACGCCGCCGTCTGCTGGGGAGCCAGCACCACGGTGGTCGGGGCCTGGTCGGCCCCGGGCACCCCGAACTGCGGCCCGCCACCCCTGACGACGTTCGTCGGGAGGTTGTTGCCCGACCCGTCCAACAGCTGCATCCCCGGATAGCCGAAGAGGGTGCAGGTGGTGCCGGCCTGGTTGGTCAGGTTGACGGACATCTCGATGGTGCCGGCGGCCCCGCTCCCCTGCTGGGGGACCATGTGGAGCTGCGCCACCTGGCAGGTCGACGAGCCCGTGGTGGTCGTGCCGGCTCCCGTGGTGCTCGTCGTGCCGGACGGCGCGGTGGTGGTCGGACCCGGCGGTCTGGTGCTCGTGGTCCCCGACGGGCTCGCCGACGGGGAAGAGCAAGCGGTCAGGGCCACCCCGACCGCCGCCAACATGAACCCCATCGCGATCCGGCGGCTGCCCGGCCGGCGACTGCCCGGGGGCGCCGCTCGCCGCGGCGAGCTCACAGGCCGAAGTCTTCTGGCTTGATCGAGTCGAGGAATTGGCGGAATTGTCCCACCAGCTCCTCGGGACTGGCGTCTTCCTCGTCCTCGCCGTTCTCGAGGGCCAGCAGGATGCCCTCGGCATCCATCAATTCGTCCGAGACGTAGAGCGGGCTGCCGGTCCGGACGGCGACCGCCACCGCGTCCGACGGCCGGCTCGACACCACCGACCGCTGCGCCTCGCGCCGCAGGTGCAGCTCGGCGTAGTACGTCGCCGCCCGCAACTCGGTGATCACCACCCGCTCGACCTCCACGTCGAGCGCGCCGAACACGTCCCTCAGGAGATCGTGGGTCATCGGCCTCGGCATGTCCACCCCCTGAAGCGCATAGGCGATCGCCGTCGCCTCGGCGGTGCCGATGAAGATGGGAAGCGTCCGGCCCTCGCCCTCGGTCTCCTGCAGGAGCAGCACCGGGGTATTGGACTGGAGGTCTACCCGGACAGCCCGGAGCCGGACTTCGACCATGGAAGAAATGTAGCGCTGCCGACTTCGTGTGCGCCTACCGGTGCCCGAACCAGGCACGGGACCAGCCCGAACGGCCCACCCACGGATCGCTCCGGACCCGGCCCGCCGGCCGGCGGGCCGAACCGTCCGTCAACCGATCAGCCGCCGGAGCTCCTTGCGGAGCAGGGCCGACCTCAGGCTCTGCCCGAGCTTGCCCAGGTCGGCGGCCGCTTCCGCCGCCCGCTGACGCGACTCCGGGTTCCGCTGGCGGAGCAGCGGGGCCACGACCTGCTCGATCAGGCCCGACTCCCGCTCGACGGCGTTCCGGTAGAGGCGGAGGTGCCGGGGCTCGATCCCGTACCGACCGAACCCTGAGACGAGGTTCGCCACCGCCAGGGCGGACTCGTCGTAATAGGTGGTGCCGGCGACGGTCATCGTCTCGATCAGGCCGAAGGCCTCCAAGGAGGCGATGTCGGAGGCGGTCAGATCGGTGGCGGCGCAGAGCTCCTCCATCGTGAGGCTCGCCCCGCTCACTCCCGACGACAGGTCGAAGGGGACACCGGGCTCCTCCCCTGAGGGATCCTCCGAGGACGACCCGGCCTCGACCGACCATCCCTGACCGGCGGCGGGACGACCCTGCCGGGAGGATGGTGCGGTACGGGGATCGGGAGCCGAAGGCAGGTCGGGCTCCCCCGCCGCCGGGCCGCCCGCACCCGTGGCGGTTCCCCCGGCGTCCGGGCCGGTGCCGTGGGCCACCGGCTGACCACCCCGCGGCCCCGCATCGACCGCCCTACCCGCTCCCGGGCGGGAGGCGGCGACCGCTTGCGATCGTTTCCCGGAACCGGAGGTCTCCCCACCGACGACCTCCACCGGGGCGGCGGCCGAAACGGGAGCCCGCTTCGCCACCGGCGTTTGCGGTGCGCGCGGTTCACCCCCCGGCCCCGGCGGCGAGCTCGGCGGCGAAAGCCCCGGGAGCGCGTCGCGGACCGCCTCCCGGATCAACGCCGCCTCCTGGCGACCGTCCTCCCCCCTGGCCGAGATCGGTTCCTGCCCCCCTGCCGCCCGGCTGCCCGGTCGCCCGGTCGCCGATCGCTCGCCCGCTCCTGCCCCGCCGGGGTGGTGCCCGACTCCCTGCGAGAGGAGCAGCGCCGGCTCGGGCACCCTGAGGCCCGTCGCCAGGTGCTCGGTCGCCCCGTTGGCCAAGACCCCCGCCGTGATGCTCCGGCCCTCCTCGGGCACCGCCGGCTCCGCTGCCGGAAGGGCTTCTGCACTGTCCTCGTCCGCCGGCACGCCGCCGCCGCTCTCGATCAGCCGGTCCCGGATGACCTTCAGCGGAAGGAAGTGCTCTCGTTGCTGGCGAAGAACCCAGCGGAGGCGCTCGACATCGCGCTCGAAGAACTTCCGGTACCCCGAAGGGGACCGCTCGGGGTTGACCAGGCCCTGGCTCTCGAGGAAGCGGATCTTCGAGATGGTGACGTCGGGGAACTCCTCACGCAACAGCGTGAGCACGTCACCGATCGACAGATGTGTGCGGCTGCTCACCATCGATCTCCCTCGCCCCGACCCTCACCCGAACCGATCGCCACCGCATGCCGCCGGTTGTGAACGCCCAGTCTGCCAGGTCCGGCCCTCACCGGTCTTCCGCGACGAGGAAGACCAACTTGAACTTGCCGATCTGCACCTCGTCGCCGGCGGCGAGCACGGCCACCTCTGTGCGCTCGCGGTTCACATAGGTGCCATTGAGCGAGCCCACGTCCCGGATCTCCACCTTCCCGTCCATGCGCCGGTGAAGCTCTGCATGCCGGCGCGACACGGTCACGTCGTCGAGGAAGATATCGCTCTCCGGGTGGCGGCCGGCCTGGGTGACATCACCGTCGAGCACGTATCGGGCGCCGACGTTCGGGCCTCGCTTCACCAGCAGGACCCCGGTACCGAGGGGCAGCCCGGCCAGAGGGACGGACGCCTCCTCGTCGGCCGTCTCGCCGTGGTCGTCGACCGCCTGCAACGTGATGGTCGAGTCGGGGCCCCCCACCGCGAGGGCGGCGCCACAGGAGGAGCAGAAGTTGACCCCGGCAGGATTCCGATGCCCGCAGTTATGGCAGAACACTCCCTTCACGGTAGTCCGTCCGTCTGGCCCGTCTCCCCTGATCGCGCCCGAAGGGGGCGTCCGGCGACCGGGAACGGGCCCGACCGGGCCCTTTGCCGCCGTGCCGGGTCTTTCGACATACCGCTCCGGGCGCTCACCTTCCTTCCGCCCGCAGCTCGGATCCGCCCGTGCTCAGGTCTCGGTCAGCGCCCGGTATGCCTCGGGGCCGAGGAGCGAGCGCAGGCCGTCAGGGTCGTCGAGCTCGATCTCGCAGATCCAGCCCTCCCCGTAGGGATCGCTGTTCATGTGCTCGGGGGAACCCGACAGGTCCGAGTTCACGCTGACCACCCGGCCGGCGACCGGTGCGTAGATCTCCGACACCGACTTGGTGGACTCGACCTCACCGAGGGGCTCACCGGGGGCGACCTGGGTCCCCACCGAGGGCAGGTCGACGAACACGACGTCGCCCAGCGCGTCCTGTGCGTAGTCGGTGATGCCGACCCGGACCCGGCCGCCGTCGAGCCGGGCCCATTCGTGATCCGTCGAATAGCGCAGGCCGTCGGGAACGTTCATGCCCTGGGACGATATCCGACCGGGACGCCCGGCTCCATGCCGTCGGGTGCCGGGACGCCCGGCTCCATGCCGTCGGGTGCCGGGATGCCCGGCTCCATGCCGTCGGGTGCCTCAGCGCAGGAGCTGGCGCAAGCGGACCGCGTACTGCTGCGCCAGGGACCGGGCCCCGGCTTCGCTCGGACCCTCGGCCCAGATGTGAGTGAGGGGTTCCTCGGGATCGGGGACGACGAGCGCCCAGCCCTCCTCCTCGGGCACCTTCACGCCGTCGACCAGCACCAGGTCGCGGTCGCCGAGCTGCTCCACCAGGGTGCGCATGATCATCCCCTTCTGCTCCCAAGGGGTGAGCACGGACTCGTGGGCGAAGTACATCGGCGGGAGGGCCCTGACCAGATCGGAGAGCGTCTGCCCGGTTGCCGACAGCATCGCCACCAGCTCCACCAGCGTCGCTGCCGCGTCGTAGGCCGGGAGGAACTCCGGGAAGAGGAAGCCACCCGACTGGCTGGCGGCGAACGTGATCCCGCCCTTCGCTGCGACCTCCATCAGGTGGGAGGAGGACAGCTTGGTGAAGGTGACCGGCACCCCCGCCTCGGCGCAGATCTGCTCGGCCCTTCGTGAGACGGCGACCGGCAGGGCCACCCTGGGATCCTTCTGCGTCTCGACGACGAGGCGGAGGAGCACCAGCAGCGACTGGTCGTCCGACAGGATCGTCCCCTCGTCGTCGATGATCGTGAGGTACTCGGAGTCCGCGTCGACCACCGCTCCCAGGTGGGCGCCCGAGGCGCGCACGATGTCGGCCACGCGGGCGGCGTTCACCGCCCGGTCGACGGCCATCATGCCCGGCGTGTGGGCGTAGGGGTTGACCACGAGCACGTCCGCCTCGAGCTTGGACAGCAGTTGCGGCATGACGAAGCTGGCCGAGCCGTAGGAGAGATCGAGGACCAGCTTGAGGCCCGCGGTCCGCGCCCTCGAGAGATCGACCGCCGCGATCAGGTCCGCCGTGTAGTGCTCCACCGCACGCGCGGGGAAGTAGATGTCCCCGATCTCGCGGGCCAGGACCCGCCGGAACTCCTCGCGGTGGTAGAGGCGTTCGATCTTGCGCTGGGCCGTCTCGGGGAGGTCGAGGCCACCGCTGTCGAAGAACCGGATCATCACCGACTGGGGGTCGTCGGGAGCCAACCGGACCGTCACGCCCCCCGGTGCCTGCGAGCTCCTCACCTGGTGGCGGGTGACCGGCACCGTCGCCATCTCGAGGTCGTCCACGTTGACGCCGGCGGCATTGCACCCGACCATGATCGCCCTCTTGAGCATCCGGGCAGTCCGGCTGCTGTCTCGCGACACGGTGACCGTCGCGTTCTTCTCGAGCGTCGAAGCCCACGCCATCGACAGGCGGACGGCGAGCTCGGGGCTGATGTCGACGTTGGCGATCCCTCGGACCCCTTCGCGCCCGAACAGCAGCCTCGATCCCATCGACTCCCACACGATGGAGGAGTTGACCGTCGCTCCGGTCTCGACCGTCTTGAACGGATAGACCTTCACGCCCGCCCTGATCTCGGCGTGCGCGCCGATCAGGCACCCTTCGCCCAGCACCGCGCCGGGCTCGCACCGGGCCCCGGACCGGAGATCGCAGGACCGCCCGACCACCGAACCCTCCACCCGAACCCCGGGTCCCAGATGGCCGTTGTCGCTGATCACCGAGCGACGCACCTCCGCCCGCTCTCCGACGCGCACGTTCGAACCCAAGGTCGTGTACTCACCGAGGACCACTCCGGGACCGATGGAGCAGTTGGCGCCGATGACCGCCGGCCCGTCGATGACCGCGGTCGGCTCGACCGTCGATCCCTTGCCGAGCCATACGCCGGGCCGGAGGGCGAAGCCCTCGATCGTCACCCGCACCCGTTGATCGAGGATGTCCTGGTGAGCCTTTCGGTACGCCTCGGTGGTGCCGACGTCCTCCCAGTACCCGTCGGCGACGTAGCCGTAAATCGGCTGCCCGGCCTCGAGCACGGCCGGGAAGACCTCGCTCGAGAAGTCGACAGGCCGGCCCTCGGGGATGTAGTCGAAGATCTCCGGCTCCAGCACATATATCCCGGTGTTGATCGTGTCGCTGAACACCTGGCCCCAAGTCGGCTTCTCCAGGAACCGCTCGATCGACCCGTCCTCCCGGGTGATCACGATCCCGAACTCGAGCGGGTTCTCCACCGAGCACAGGGCCAGGGTGGCGAGCGCCCCCTTCCGTTGGTGGAAGTCCACGACGGCGCTCAGGTCGATGTCGGTCAGCACATCGCCCGAGATCACCATGAACCTCTCGTCGAGCTGCTCGCGGGCGTTCAAGACCGATCCGGCCGTGCCGAGTGGCGTCTCCTCGGTCGCGTAGACCATCCGGACCCCCAGCTCGGACCCATCCCCGAAGTAGGTGCGGATGGCGTTCGCCATGAAGGCGACCGTCACCACGATCTCGGTCATTCCGTGCTCTCGGAGCAGCAGGACGACGTGCTCCATCATCGGGCGATTGGCCATCGCCAGCATGGGCTTGGGCTGATTGGACGTGAGCGGCCGGAGCCGGGTCCCCTCACCTCCGGCCATGATGACCGCCTTCACGCGCCGACCTCGGCCACGTTGTCGGCCTTGTCGGCGTTGTCGGGGACCCGGGGAGCGGCCTTGTCGGGGACCCGGGAGCCGGTTCGACCGGTTCGACCGGTTGCCAGAGCCCGCCGGGCCGGTCCCATGTAGGAGATCAGAGCCACCCAGGCGAGCACCAGACCGATCCCCCCGGTCAC
The DNA here is from genome assembly GCA_035532035.1 of Candidatus Dormiibacterota bacterium. NCBI lineage: Bacteria > Bacillati > Candidatus Dormiibacterota > Candidatus Dormiibacterota bacterium. The sequence goes on along the minus strand of DATKRS010000004.1, from coordinate 319,268 downwards.
CCAGGCGACGACGTGGATCGGGGCCTGCCAGCCCGCCGTCCCATCCGCCAACAGGAACGCCGGGTAGGCGAACATCAGTCCGAACGTGCCGGCCTTGCCCACCCAGAGCACGTCGATCCGCGAAGCCCCCAACGTCGCCAGCAGCAGGACGGCCCCGCCCACCAACACCTCCCGGGCCAGGGTCGCGACTCCGAACCACACCGGAACCGCGCCATGGACCATCACGGCGATGACCCCGGTGGCGACCAGGATGCGGTCGGCTGCGGGATCGAACACCTTGCCGACCGTCGACACCTGATGGAAGCGGCGGGCGATGAAGCCGTCCACCCAGTCCGTGACCCCGAGTACCGCCAACACGATGGCTGCGATGGTTTGGCGGCCGGCCCCGAAGAGCAGCCAGAGGAACAGCGGGATACACAACAATCGAACCGCCGTCACCGCGTTGGGCACGGTTAGCCACCGGTCGAGCCCGTCCTGTTCGACCATCTCCGAGTCGATCCGGCGTCCGTCGGGCACGAGGCAAGCATACGGGCGGGCCGGAGCACCTGCTGGTCTCACGGTTCCCGTCCGGTGGGGGCGGCGTTGTGCCAGTGTGGGCCCATGCCCGTGCTCGATCCGTTCAGGGGCCTGCGGTACGACCCGCGGTTGGTCCGTCTCAATGAGGTCATCGCTCCCCCTTACGACGTCATCGGGTCGGCCGAGCGGACGAGGTTGGCCAGCCGCAACCCGGCCAACTCGGTGCTGGTGGAGCTCCCGGAGCCGGACCTGGCCGCCCGCCTCGACCGCTACGAGGTGGCGCGCACCCTCCTGAGCCGCTGGCGAGGATCAGGGCTTCTGGTGGCCGACCGGAGACCGTCGTTGTACCCGTACCGGATGACCTCGCCGGACGGCCGAAGCTCCATCGGCGTGATCGGTGCGCTCGGACTGGCCGAGCCGGGAACGGGCGACGTGCTCCCCCACGAGGAGACGATGAGCAAGCCGAGGAGCGATCGCCTCGATCTCCTCCGCGCCACCCGGACCAACCTGTCGCCGATCTGGGGCCTGTCGATGGCCACCGGGCTCTCGGCGACCCTGCAACCCGAGGGCGCGCCCCAGGGCGATGCCTTCGACGACGACGGGGTGCGCCACCAGCTGTGGGTCATGGACGACCCGGACCGGATCGAAGCGGTGCGCTCTTCGTTCTCGGGCGCCCCGGTCGTGATCGCCGACGGCCATCACCGCTACGAGACGGCCCTCGCGTACCGCCGCCAGCTGAAGGAGGCCGGCGATGCTGCAGCTGCCGGCTCCGACGCGGTGATGGCCCTGGTGATCGAGCTCGCCGAGGACCAGTTGACCGTGGGCCCGATCCACCGGACGATCGGCGGCATGGGTGAGGGGGTCGACATCCCGGCGGCCTTCGGGAAGTGGTTCGACGTCATCCGGGCCGGCCCGACCACCGAACGGACGCTGGGCGCCCTGACCCTGGCCGAGTCGATGGCCCTCGTCACCGCGACCGACGCCTACCTGCTCCTGCCCAGGGCCGAGGCCTTCGAGGCCGCCGGCAGTGACCTCGACTCGAGCCTGGTGCAGCTCGTGCTCCCCGAGCTGCCCGGGCCCGAGGTCACCCACCGCCACACCTGGGACGAGGCCGTGGCCGCCGTCACCGAGGGGCAGGCCCAGGCTGCCGTCTTCCTCCGCCCCGTGACCGTGGCCCAGATTGCCGAGTGGGCGGCCGCCCGGCGCCGGATGCCGCCGAAGACGACCTACTTCAGTCCGAAGCCCAGGACGGGAATGGTGTTCCGCCCGCTCGACGATTGACCGACCCGCGGCGCCGGTTCAACAGGGCGCCGGTCCGGCGCCGCGTCAGTCGACGATCCAGCTCGACCCGGACCGCAACAGGGCGGCCAGGTCCCCGTCCCCCCGGGCCTCCTGGGCCCTCGTGATCTGCCTCGACATCTCCGAGCCGTACTCGAGCCGCGGCACCGCCCGGAACACGCCGACGGGCGTCGGCTCGTAGGGGCCCCGGGACAGCCTCGAGAGCGCAAAGGCCAGCCCGGGATCGTCCCGGGCCTCGTCGTGAACCAGCAGCACGTCCTCGCCGACCTCGGCAACGTCCACGATCTCCAGCCGGCCGTCCGAGCGCTGCACGACGCCGCGCTCGCCCTCGGCCCCGAACCTGATCGGCTGCCCGTGGGCGAGGGGGATCAACATGGAGGCCCGCGCGTCCCTGGCGGTGATCTTCTCGAACGCGCCGTCATTGAACACGTTGCAGTTCTGGTACACCTCCACAAAGGCGGCGCCGTCATGCTCGTGGGCACGGCGGAAGACCTCCTGCATGTGCTTGCGGTCCATGTCGTGGGTCCTCGCCACGAAGCTCGCCTCGGCCCCCAGGGCCAGGCTCACCGGGTTGAAGGGGGCGTCGAGGGACCCGAACGGTGTGGACTTCGTGACCTTGGCCACCTCGGAGGTCGGCGAGTACTGGCCCTTCGTCAGCCCGTAGATCTGGTTGTTGAACATCAGGATGTTGAGGCGGATGTTCCGGCGCAAGGCGTGGATGAGGTGGTTGCCGCCGATCGACAGCGCGTCCCCGTCGCCCGTGACCACCCAGATGTCGAGATCGGGGCGGGAGGCGGCCAGACCGGTGGCGATGGCCGGTGCCCTCCCGTGGATCGAGTGCATCCCGTAGGTGTTCATGTAGTACGGGAAGCGGGCGGCACACCCGATCCCCGAGAGGAACACGGTGTTCTCCCGCCGGATGCCCAGATCGGGCAGGAGCATCTGCACGGCGGCGAGGATCGAGTAGTCGCCGCAGCCTGGGCACCAGCGGACCTCTTGGTCGCTGGTCCAGTCCTTGCGGGAGGTCACGGGTATGGCGGTGGTGGTCATCAGGCTCCTTGCAGCAGGGTCACGATCGCCGTCTCGATCTCGGCCGCCCTGAACGGCACTCCCTGCATCTTGTTCAGGGACCGGGCGTCGACGAGGAACTCCGCACGAACCAGCCGGCTGAGCTGGCCGAGGTTCACCTCCGGCACCAGGACCTTGGGGTACCGGCGCAGGACCTCGCCCAGGTCGGCGGGAAACGGGTTGAGATGGAAGAGGTGTGCGTGGGCCACGTCGAGCCCACGCGCCCGGACCCGTCGGGCGCCCGCGGCGATCGCCCCGTAGGTCGACCCCCACCCGAGCACGAGCACCTCGGCGTTCCCGTCGGGGTCGTCGACCTCGATCGGAGGGATGTCGCGGGCGATGCCGGCGACCTTGGCCGCCCTCAGGTGGACCATCCGCTCGTGATTGACCGGGTCGTAGGACACGTTGCCCGAACCGTCGGCCTTCTCCAGACCGCCGATGCGGTGCTCGAGCCCGGGGACCCCCGGGGGGGCCCATGGACGGGCCAGGGTCTCGGGATCACGGACATAGGGCCAGAAGACCGGCGAGCCGTCGTCGTCGGTGTGGTTCGGCTCGGAAGCGAAGTCGGGCTCGATCACCGGCAGCGAATCGAGGTCCGGGAGCCGCCAAGGCTCCGCCCCGTTGGCGAGGTACCCGTCCGAGAGGACGATCACCGGCGTCCGGTACTTCACCGCGATGCGCACCGCCTCGATCGCCGCTTCGAAGCACTGCGACGGCGTCCTGGGAGCGATGATGGGCACGGGCGCCTCGCCGTGCCGACCGTACATGGCGGAGAGCAGGTCTGCCTGCTCGGTCTTGGTCGGAAGCCCCGTCGAAGGCCCGCCCCGTTGGACGTCGACGATGACCAACGGCAACTCGAGATTGAGGGCCAGGCCGATGGTCTCGGACTTGAGGTCGAGCCCGGGCCCGCTGGTCGTCGTCACGCCGAGCGACCCCCCGAAGGAGGCCCCGAGCGCCGCGCCGACACCGGCGATCTCGTCCTCGGCCTGAAAGGTTCGTATGCCGAACTCCTTGCGGCGCGAGAGCTCGTGAAGGATGTCGGACGCCGGCGTGATCGGGTAGCTCCCGAGGAACAGCGGGAGACTGGCCTGCTGGGCCCCGGCGATCAGCCCCCAGGCCAGGGCCGAATTGCCCGTGACCTGTACATACTCGCCCTTCTCGAACGTCGCGGGTCGCACCTCGTAGCTCGACTCGAAGAGCTCCGCCGTCTCGCCGAAGTCGTAGCCGGCGCGAAAGGCCCGGGTGTTGGCCTCCGACACCTGGGGCCGATCGGCGAACCGTTTGGCGATCCACTCGATCGTCAGCTCCACCGGGCGGGTGTAGAGCCAGCTGACCAGACCCAGAGCGAAGAAGTTCTTGGAGCGCTCCGCGTCCCGGGGCTTGACCCCGGCCTCCTTGCACACCTGTTGCGTGATGGTGGTCATCGGTACCTCGTACACGCTGTAGGCGCTCAGCGACCCGTCGCTCAGAGGGTCCTTCTCGTAGCCGGCCTTGGCCAGGTTCCGTTCCTCGAAGGCGTCGCTGTTCACGATGAGGATGGCCCCGGTGGGCAACGAATCGACGTTGGCACGGAGAGCGGCCGGGTTCATGGCGACGAGCACGTTCGGTGCGTCGCCGGGAGTCAGGATGTCGTGGTCCGAGATGTGCACCTGAAACGCCGACACGCCGGCGAGCGTCCCGGCCGGCGCCCGGATCTCGGCGGGAAAGTCGGGAAAGGTCGACAGGTCGTTGCCGAACAGCGCGCTCGACGCCGTGAACCGGTCTCCGGTCAGCTGCATCCCGTCGCCGGAGTCACCGGCAAACCGGATCACCACCCGATCGAGCTGCTCGGACTTCGGTTCCGTCCCGGTCGTCACGGGCTTCCTCATCTCGTGCTCGCGGCCATCCGGGGACACGGACACCGATACCACGTCGTTCGCCCCCGAGGCCTTGCCCTGGCGAGCGGGACCGTCGCGTTCGGCCGTTCGCCGAGCCCGGTTGTTCCGGCTCGACGTCGAGCATAGTTGCCACCGGCTCCCCCCCGGAAAAGGGGGGCCCACAAGGTGCCGCGGCCGTGTCGGGGTCAGGCGATGGTGACGGTCGGGTCGAGGAAGACGTCCTGGACGGCACGGATCAGGGCGGCACCCTCGTCCATCGGCCGCTGGAAGGCCTTGCGGCCGACGATCAGGCCGGTTCCCCCGGCCCGCTTGTTGATCACCGCGGTCCGGACGGCCTGGGCCAGGTCGCTGTCGCCCCTCGACTCCCCCCCGGAGTTGATGAGACCGATCCGGCCCGCGTAGCAGTTGACCACCTGCCACCTGGCGAGGTCGATCGGGTGGTCGGTGGTGAGCTCGTCGTACACGAGGGGGTCGGTCTTCCCGAACCGGAGCGCCGGGTACCCACCGTTGTTCTCGGGCTGCTTCTGCTTGATCAGGTCGGCCTCGATGGTGACCCCCAGGTGGTTCGCCTGCCCGGTCAGATCCGCGGAGACGTGGTAGTCGGTGCCGTCAACAACGAAAGCCGGGTTCCGCAGGTAGCACCACAGCACCGTGAACATGCCCAGCCGATGGGCTTCGCGGAAGGCCCGCGACACCTCCTGGAGCTGCCGGTCGGAGTGCTCGGAACCGAAGTAGACGGTCGCCCCGACCCCCACCGCCCCGAGATCGGCCGCCTGTTGCGCCGATGCGAAGAGGATCTGGTCGTAGGTGCTCGGATAGTGCAGGAAGTCGTTGTGGTTGAGCTTCACGATGAACGGGATCCGGTGGGCGTAGCGGCGGGAAACCGCTCCCAGGGTCCCGAGGGTGGTGGCGATGGCGCTGCACTCCCCCGCCAGCGCCAGTTCGACCAGATTCGCGGGATCGAAGTAGGCCGGGTTCTTGGAGAAGCTGGCCGCGGCCGAATGCTCGATCCCCTGGTCCACGGGGAGGATCGACAGGTAGCCCGTTCCGCCCAGCCGCCCGGATGCGAACACCGACCCGAAGTTCCTGAGGACCGTCGGCGTCCGATCTGAGTCGCGGAGCACGCGGTCGATGTGATCGGGCCCGGGGAGCACGAGGCCCTCGGCCGGGAACGCCTTGCTCTGGTGACCGAGCAGGGAGTCCGCCTCGTCCCCGAGAAGTTGCTGAAGGTCCATCCTCGCAAGCCTAGGACGCTGCAAGCGGGTCGGCGATCTTGGGCGCCGATACCGCCTCACAGGGCGGTGACGCCAGGCCGGACGCCTCGTCCGGGTTACGCGAGGTACCCGTGGCGTGGGGCGGCTCCGGGACGGGGGGCGGCTCCGGGACGGGGGGCGAGGACGCCGGATGGGACGCCGTCGGACCGGTCGACCCGGGAGCGGCGTCCTTCAGCGATCTGGGCACGGGAGGGCCTCCGCGTCGCTTCCGTCGGGGCCTGTCGGGTCCGAGGCCCTCGAGCCGATCGGCCACGTCGTAGGCGTCGGGCTCGACCCGCAACACCCTGGTGAACAGCTCACGGGCCCGGGGAAGATCGCCGGCGCGCTCGTACAGATCACCGAGCGCGTACCACTGCCGAACGTGCCGATCCGCAGGGTTGCGAAGTGATTTGGCGGCGCCGGCGGTGGCCAGCACGGCAATCGCTCCGAGAAGGTCACCCCGGTCGGCCTGCGCTCCGGCGGCGACGATCCGGGCCTCGGCCAGCACCTCGGGCTCCGGCGACTGGTGGCGCAGGGCGGCCCAAAGGTCCGCCACGCGCCTGGGTTGCCCAACGGCTCGGTGGCAGTCCATCAGCGCCGGGACATGGGTCACCGAGTCGCTCATCGCCCCGAAGGCGGTCAGGTGACGGATCGCCTCTCGCCACCTGCCCGACCGGTACGCCGAGAGCCCGGCCAGCTCGCGGACCGCCGCCACTGTCGGCACCTCGTCCGCGACCTGCTTGGCCAGCCGGGCCGCTTCGGGATAGCGCCCCCGGTCGTAGGCGGCGACGGCGTCCTCCATCTTGCCGACCAACACCTCACGATGGCGTGCCGTGGCCACGTCGGCCGCGTTGCGAACCTGGGCTGCCACGTCGGCGGGGAGCGGCTGCGTCCGCGACGCCCGGCCACCCGGCGAGGGGCGGGCCGACACCTTCTGCCGACGGACCGGGTCGGCCCATTCGGAGGTGTGACCGTCTGCCCTGACCCAACGGTCGGGGGCCGGCGGCGGCGCCGACGGACCCGGTCGCTCGCGGCTCTGGTCCCGGTCGTCGGCTTGGACCAGTCGTGCTCCCCGACGGGCTACACCGCCCCAGTGCTGGGCCGCCTCGGGCAAGGGCCGCTCCACGAAGCGAGGGCGGTCCCCCACCGATCGTCGAGGGCCGCCCGGAGCCCGGGTGGCCCCGAAGCCACCGCCGTGCTCCCTGTCGGCCCGCGACGGCCCGCGGTCGCCCCCCGCCTCCCACCGGCCCCCGGACGCGCCCGATGAGCGTTGCCCACGCGCCGGTGCCCGCCCGCCGGTGCGAGCACCGGCGCGAGGATCATCTGTACCCGACCCGCTCCGGCTCGGCCATTTGCCGGCCGGCGGCCGGCGGGTGGCCGAGGGTGCCCCCTGCCCCCGACGCGGGCCGGCCGGTCCCTCCGAACGATCTCCCCGGCCAACGCGGTCGTCACGCCTCGGGCGGTCCGACGTCCTGTCCGAAGTCCTGGGCCTGTCCGAAGTCCTGGGCCTGTCCGACGTCCTCGGGCGGTCCGACGTCCTGGGCCTGTCCGAAGTCCTGGGCCTGTCCGAAGTCCTGGGGCGGTCCGAAGTCCTCGGGCGGTCCGACGACCACGCCCGGTCGCCACCGCGCTCGTCACGCCTCGGGCGGTCCGAGCTCCTCGGACCACCCTGGCGTGATGCCGGCGACGGGCGCTCTGCCGCTCTGCCGGCCCTCCGAGCAGGGCTGTCCAGCCGACCTGGCGAACCCGGGCGCCCGAACGACCGACCCCCCTCGCCCTGCTCGCCTCTTCCCTGAGCCGGCCGCCGCTCACCGTCCCGCTCCCAACGCCTCTCGCTCGGCTCGGACCGCCTGCCGGGGTCCCCAGGACGTCGAGCTGGCCCCCGAGGGGCACCGCCGCCGCGGCCGTCGTCCCTCTTCCACTCGCCGGGCGCTCCGCGGCTCCCGCCCGTCGTAGCCCTCGATCCCTCCCGCCACGAGCCGCCGCGGCTGCTGTCGCCCGCCCCCGCTCCGGCACTCCGGCGCCCGGCGCCGCTCCCCGTTGACCCTCCCCGAGGCCCACCGCTCCGCGATCCGTTGGACCCAGCACCAGGGCGACCACTCCGAGATCCGGTAGGCCGCCCCGACCCGGAGCGAACCCCTCCACCGCCCCGAGAATCGCCAACCTTCTCCCGCGGGGGCTGATCGGGGTCTCTCTGGTTCTGGTCCACGGCAGAGTCTACGTTGCACCGACGCAGTACCGACCTACCCCGCTGACCAGGCCATTGGCTCCCCGGCCACCCGGACCCCGAACGCGACGAAGGCCACCGCGCAAGGCGGTGGCCTTCGTCATGAGAAATCCCGGCGGCGTCCTACTCTCCCAGGGGGCCTCCCCCCAAGTACCATCGGCGCTGGCGGGCTTAACTGCCGTGTTCGGAATGGGAACGGGTGTTTCCCCGCCGCCATGGCCACCGGAAACCTTGGCGCTCGTCCGCCGTCCCGCGACCCAGGAGGGTCGCCTGACAACGGAACGTCGGGCGCGGCCTTCCGCAACCCTCGAGCGTTCCAGAGCGAGCACGAGCAAGTCTCCAAGCCCTCGGCCGATTAGTACCGGTCGGCTGAACACATTGCTGTGCTTACACCTCCGGCCTATCAACGTGGTCGTCTGGCCACGGGCCTTACCAGGTTAACCCTGTGGGAGATCTCATCTCGAAACGGGCTTCGCACTTAGATGCCTTCAGCGCTTATCCCACCCGTAGGTCGCAAACCAGCCGTGCCCTTGGCAGGACAACTGGCACACGAGAGCTACGTCCGTCCCGGTCCTCTCGTACTAGGGACAGCCTTTCTCAGATCTCCTACGGCTGCATCGGATAGGGACCGAACTGTCTCACGACGTTCTAAACCCAGCTCGCGTACCGCTTTAATGGGCGAACAGCCCAACCCTTGGGACCGGCTTCAGCCCCAGGATGCGACGAGCCGACATCGCGCGTAATCCACCGTTTCCAGTGGCGCAGACTATATCTCCACCCTGCCCGGCAAACTGGGCGAGGGGTCGGCGTGTTGTAGCGGCCGTAGATTTTGGCGCTTTGGCGCCAAGTGACCGCTACCTCGGCACAAGGCCTCAGTCGTTACGGGGTCATTACGGAAGCTTGTATCTGAAGTCAGGTAAGACATGAGGAGCAATCAGCTCCACAAAACGGGTCGTTCCAATCACCGACAATCTAATTCGGTGATAGCACTTGTCCCGATTTAGAGTGCCCTGGATTCCCCACTGATCCTCTAGGAGGTACAGCAGCAATTCCTGACACGTCACATCGAACTGCTGGGTATTCAGATACACGGCTCTTCGAGATCTGGAACCGTCGTCCATAAACCAGACAGCCAAGGCCAACGGCGTTAGCTCCACAACTGGAGCCACCTTCTGCCGGTCGGGGTAAAACAACCGGTAGTAGGGAGTGAACTCTGGGAGGCTCCGCGTCACAAACCGATACGCGAACCTACTCCCATTGCTCTGCCGCTGCCTTGGCGCTGTCGATACGAAATCCGCCAGATGGCGATACTTCCAGTCGACATATGTCCGTTGATGGACGGAGTGATTAACCTCGAGAAGAGCGTTTGCCTTGCAGCGCATCGCGCCGTCACCTAGCAAGGTGCCGATCACGATGGAGTGCTGCTCCTCCGAAAGACTTCCCACGGTATTGCCCACTGTACAGATGACCTGTGACAGCTTTGGGTTTCACCGTTATAAGCCGATGCTTTGACGACATTTCTGCCGCCACACCCCAAAATTGAGGTGCCAAACCTTCCCGTCGATATGGACTCTTGGGGAAGATGAGCCTGTTATCCCCGGCGTACCTTTTATCCGTTGAGCGACGGCGCTTCCACACGCAACCGCCGGATCACTATGCCCTGCTTTCGCACCTGCTCGACTTGTAGGTCTCGCAGTCAAGCTCCCTTTTGCCATTGCACTCGACGACTGATTGCCAACCAGTCTGAGGGAACCTTTGGGCGCCTCCGTTACTCTTTAGGAGGCGACCGCCCCAGTCAAACTGCCCACCTGACCATGTCCTCCCGCCGGATAACGGCGGATAGTTAGAATCCCAAGATCATCAGGGTGGTATCCCAACGTTGCCTCCCCGAGAGCTAACGCCCTCGGTTCATAGGCTCCCACCTATCCTGTACAGACAATCTCAAAACCCAAGATCAGGATACAGTAAAGCTTCACGGGGTCTTTCCGTCCTGCTGCGGGTAACCAGCATCTTCACTGGTACTGCAATTTCGCCGGGATCCCCATTGAGACAGTGCCCAAGTCGTTACTCCATTCGTGCAGGTCGGAACTTACCCGACAAGGAATTTCGCTACCTTAGGACGGTTATAGTTACCGCCGCCGTTTACTGGGGCTTCAGTTCCGAGCTTCGCTTGCGCTAACCCGTCCCTTTAACCTTCCAGCACCGGGCAGGAGTCAGCCCCTATACGTCTGCTTTCGCATTCGCAGAGACCTGTGTTTTTGTTAAACAGTCGCTTGGGCCTATTTTGTGCCACCCCCCTCAGCTTTCGGAGTAAATCCTAGACCGAAGGAGGCACCCCTTCTCCCAAAGTTACGGGGTCAATTTGCCGAGTTCCTTAACAGGGATTCTCCCGTCGCCTTAGCATGCTCTGCCAGTCTACCTGTGTCGGTGTACGGTACGGGCACCTACGATCCTATTTAGAGGCTTTTCTTGGCAGCGTGGAGTCAGTCACTTCGGCTCCGAAGAGCCTCGCATTCACTTCTCGGCGTTAGCATCGCGGATTTTCCTACGATACCGCCTACCAGCTTAGACGCGCACATCCATCGGCGCGCTGACCTATCCTCCTGCGTCACCCCATCAATTCATAGACCTTGACAGACGATGCTGAAGGCGCTCGTCTTTTCGTCCGATACATCGTCACTCGGCGCTCACGATCGTAGAGATCGCTTCGCTCCTCGCTCCTTGTTCCGAACGAAAATCCTTCGCGCTGAACGAGTCAGCGCTTTAGGAACGACGGTCGTTCAACACTGTCCGTCAAAGTCTAAACGGTCGTCGGTGGTAGCAGAATATGAACTGCTTGTGCATCGCCTACGCTTCTCAGCCTCGGCTTAGCTCCCGACTCACCCTGAGACGATTGACGTTGCTCAGGAAACCTTAGACTTCCGGCGTGCGAGGTTCTCACTCGCATTTCTCGCTACTTATACCTGCATTCGCACTTGTGGTTCGTCCACACGTCCTCGCGGTCGTGCTTCAGCCTACACCACAACGCTCCCCTACCGATCAGCCTCCGATACCCCTGGTTTAGCCCAGATCGCCGTCAGCTCGGACCTCATGCACCAAAGTGCACTTCGACCCTCGCTTCCTCGATCTGTCCTAAATCAGAGGCATCGGTATATTGGCCGATCCCAAAGCTTCGGTTCGATGCTTGAGCCCCGTTATATTTTCGGCGCCCCATCACTCGACTAGTGAGCTATTACGCACTCTTTCAAGGGTGGCTGCTTCTGAGCCAACCTCCTAGTTGTCTATGCGACGAAACTTCCTTTACCACTGAGCATCGATTCGGGACCTTAGCTGTTGATCTGGGCTGTTTCCCTTTTGACCATGGAGCTTATCCCCCACGGTCTGACTGCCGCGCAGTTCGCCTCGGTATTCGGAGTTTGATGGGGTTCGGTAATCTGGTAAGACCCCTAGCCCTGTCAGTGCTCTACCCCCGAGGGTTAACACGCGACGCTAGTCCTCAAACTATTTCGGGGAGAACCAGCTATCTCC
>DATKRS010000003.1 GCA_035532035.1 Candidatus Dormiibacterota bacterium | reverse complement strand
CAGCACCGCCTCGAGATCGCCGAGAAGCGGCAGCGAGGCGCGCGCAATATCGATCTCGCGCAGATCCAAGTCCGCGAGGAGAATGCAGGGCTCAGTCGCGGGCGCGCTGACGAGTACCTCCCCGCGCGGATCGATCGCGCACGAGGAGCCCGTCATTCCCTTGCCGCCTTCGAACCCCGTCAGGCCGGCGTAAAGAATGAAAACACCATGCTCCGATGCAGTAATAGTGAGAATCTCTCGCCAGCGAAGAATCGAGCCGAGCTCGCCGGACGACTCGACGCCACGTCCCGGCGCGGCGCTCGGTACGAGGAGAATTCGCGCGCCCTTGATCGCGGCGATCGTCGGCACGATCGCGTGCCAGATGTCCTCGCAGATCAACAGCGCCATCGTTCCAAAGCGCGTCGGGAAAACCTGAAGCCGGCGACCGCGCGAGAGAAACCGTCCTTCGTCGAACACGCCGTACGTGGGCAGAAACATCTTACGATGTACGTGGACGATGCGTGCCTTTCCGCGCTCGATCTCGAGGTAGACGGCACTGTTGTAGTACGTGCCCTCGCTGTTCTCGAAGAAGCCGCAGACCAGGTCAACGCGGCGATCTCCGCATGCGGCCTTCCACGCCCGCGCGAGATCCTCGGCGAAGCGCTGCGCCGGCAGCGCGACCTCGTAGACGGCGCCTTCAAGAAAGTATCCCGATAGCGCTGCCTCCGGTAACACGACGAGATCGACGTTCGTCGCGATCTGCGCGAACGCGCTCTGGATCGCCGCGAGGTTCTCGGCGTAGCGTCCTTTGAGTGGCTTGGTCTGGACGAGAGCGACGCGCAGGTGCTGCGCCGTCGCGGTCACGTTACGCGGGGGTTCCACTCGTTGCGACTTCCATCTGCTCGTCACCCGGCGCCTTCATTCCAAGCCGCGCCGCGCACATTTCCGCAGGGTAGGTCCAGATCTCCGCTAGCGTCGGGTGAAGGTGCGGGATCCGCATGAACTCCTGCACCGTCGCGCGGTAGTGCATTGCCACGATCATCTCGTGGATAAGCTCGGAGCCTTGGGTGCCGACGACGGTGGCCCCGAGGATCTCGCCGCTCCGCCCGTCGGCAACGATCTTCACGAAGCCCTTCGTCTTGCCGAGACACATCGCTTTGCCGTGTTCCGCGAAATCGTACCTCCCAACGACGTACGGAATCTTCGCAGCCTTCAAGGCCTTCTCGCTCTTTCCCACGCGCGCTACCTGCGGATCGCAGAAGATCGTGTGCGCCGAGAAAACGCGGTAGTCGGCGGCTTCGTCACCGTCGAGAATCGCGTTGCGCGCGGCGATCTCGCCTTGGTAGATCGCAATGTGCACGAGGAGGAACTCAGCGGTTACGTCGCCGATGGCGAATACGTTGCGTACGTTCGAACGCAACGTTGCGTCGATCTCGACGCCGCGTAGTGGACCGTACTTCACGCCGGCGGCCTCCAGCTTCAGCCCGTCGACGTTAGGAACGCGACCAAGCGCGTAGAAGATTTCCTCCGCCGCGACGGCACGCTCCACGCCGTCGACCGTGACGTGCACGATCTTTTCAGTCCCTCGACGCTCGACGCGGTCGAGCCGCGCGCCTTTGACGATCTCGATGCCGTCCTCGCGGTAGGCAGCTTCGAGCGTATCGCTGACATCTTCGTCGGAATGGCTCAGCAGTGCGCTGCGAACGACCATCGTCGTGCGGGCGCCCATGCGCGAGAGAAACTGGCCCAGCTCGCAGGCCGTATAGCCCCCACCGAGCACGATCACCGATTTCGGAATCCTCTCGAGCTCCAGGACCGCGTCGCTGTCGAGATAACCGGCTTCGGCTAATCCTGGCACGATCGGCGGCGCGACGACGCTTCCGGTGGCGATAATGAAGGACTTCGCCTGCAAAATCGTGTGGCGTCCTTCCACATGCTCGGGGTGACGCGACGATGCGGCGCCGTGATGACGCACGCGCAGTTCGTGCGCCGACACGAAGGACGCGGAGCCCTCGTAGAGCGGAAACGTCGCGATGCCGTCGATACGATACTCGGCGAACGAACGCACGAGGCCGCGCTTGCGCGCGGCGATGAACGGCACGTCCTGCGTCGCATTGCCGGCGTCGATGCCGATCGCACGCGCCTCGCGCGCGTCGTAGAGCGCGTCTGAGGACGCGAGCAGCGCTTTGCTCGGCATGCACCCCCGCAGGATGCAGAGTCCCCCGAGCGGTCCTTTGTCGACGAGGGCGACGCTTGCCCCCAGCTCGCGCGCAGTGCGCGCGGCAGCGTAGCCGCCGGAGCCGGCCCCGACGACGACGAGGTCGTAGGAGTGCTGCGTCATCGCGCGGTCATGAGATGCGTCGATTCGATGAAGCGCACGACACCGCCGGACTGCACCAAGATCGAGTGCGTCTGCGCGTGCCCGTCGAAGAAACGAACGCCATGCACGAGATCGCCGTCGGTAATGCCGGTCGCGCAAAACAGCGCGTCGCCCTTGACGAGATCGTCGAGGGTCAACACGCGGCTCAGGTCGCCGAATCCCATCGCCTTCGCGCGTTCCGCTTCTTGCGGGTTGCGCGGTTGCAGGCGGCCGAGAAAGTTCCCACCGAGGCATTTGATGGCAACTGCCGCGAGCACGCCTTCCGGCGCACCGCCGATGCCCATTGCGACGTGGATGCCCGTCGACGGAAGCGTGGTTGCGATGCACGCATCGACGTCGCCGTCTGAGATCAGGCGAATGCGCGCGCCGGCAGCGCGAACGTCGGAGATCAGCTCCTGATGACGCGGTCGGTCCAAGATGACGACGCAGATCTCGTCGATCGGCTTGTCGAGCGCGCGCGATACAGCGCGCAGATTCGCTGCAACGGGCGCGTCCAGATCGACGAAGGGCGCCGCTTTTGGGCCGACCGCGAGCTTCGTCATGTATGAGTCCGGCGCGTGAAGCAGCGCCCCGCGGTCCGCAACGGCGAGCACTGCGATCGAGTTCGGCAGGCCATTGGCTACGAGATTGGTGCCTTCGATCGGATCGACCGCGATGTCCACCTCGTAGCCACCGCGTCCGAGCTGCTCGCCGATGAAGAGCATCGGCGCCTCGTCCCGCTCGCCTTCGCCGATCACGATGCGTCCGGCAATGGTCATGTCGTTCAAGCGCTCGCGCATCTGCTCGACCGCGGCGCCGTCGGCGACGTTGCGCTGGCCACGCCCCATCCACCGCGAAGCCGCGATCGCCGCGCTCTCCGTTACCTTCACGAAGTCGAGCGAGTTGATCATATGCCTCCCTGGCTACAAGGGAAGCGGCACTTTCCCTTTTAAAGGAAGAGGCCCGTGTCTGCCGACATTCATTCGCGCTCCTCGCACGCGCGCTCGCTCGACCTCGGAGAGATCTACGCGGGTCGACTCCCGGCGCTTGTCGTTCTCCTTTCCGGAGCCACGCTTGGCTTCTTTTTCTGGTACGGTGCGATCGTGCCGGCGCACGACGCCGCCCTGAGCGAGCTCGGCCTGCTCGTTGCAGTACCGGCCGGAGCGCTGCTCGCGTATGTCGCATGGCAGGTCTACGGACGTTACTTCTCGCGCCGCGCCGGCATCAAGCTCGCGCATAGCCTACGGTACGACGCCATCACCTGGGTACCGTTCTTCGCGCTCTGGCTCTCATTCGTCTTGACGCCGTACGTCGCGAGCAGCAGCCGGCTCTTCGCCGCCGCCATCGCGCTCTTCTGCATCGGCAAAGTGCTCATCGGCGCGCGCTTCAATCAAACGGTGCGCGAAGTACTCGTCGACTTTCTCGTCTCGCGCGCCGCCATCATCATCATCGCCGAGCTCGCGGCGGTCATCATCGGTCAGCGGCCGGGCACCCACGTGCAGGAGTCGCGACACGCGCTGCTCGCCGTGTGGGGGCGCTGGGATGCCGTTCACTATCTCGGAATCGCAGCCCAAGGGTACCACGGCATCGAAGCGGCGTTCTTTCCACTCTACCCGCTCTTGATCCACATCCTCGGCGTATTCACCGGCAACGACCTGATCGCCGGACTCTTGATCTCGAACGCGGCGTTCTTCTTCGGATTGCTCTATCTCTACAAGCTGCTCGAGCACGAGTTCGATCGCGTCGTCGCGCGCCGCGCGATCTTCTATGTCTCGATCTTTCCAACGGCGATTTACTTCTCGGCGGTGTACACGGAGTCGCTCTTTTTCTTCCTCACCGTCGCCTCGTTCTACTACATGCGCTCGCAGCGATGGTGGATGGCGGGAACGCTTGGATTCTTTGCGGCGCTCACGCGCGCCGAGGGGCTGCTGCTCGCCATTCCATTTGCAATCGAATGGTTCGCGCGTTATCACAGTGAGCCGCTGCGCGGCTTGCGAGACGCTGCCGCGGGCTTGCTCATTCCCATCGGGCTCGGCCTCTACATGGCGTATCTTTGGGTGTTGCGCGGCGACGCACTCTACTTCTCGCACGTGCAGGCGCACTGGGGCCGGCAGGCAGCCCCGCCATGGGTCAGCGTCATGAACTCCTTCCACGGCATGCTCCACGCAACGGCCGGACAGACCGTCGCCAATCAAGCGCTGGAGCTGTCGTTCACGGCGCTGATGCTCTTCGTGCTGATCGGGGGATGGCGGCGCCTGCGGCTCTCGTATACTGCATACATGGCGCTCTCGGTGCTCGCACCGATGTGCACGGCCAGCTTGATGTCGATGCCGCGCTTCGGCCTCGTCCTCTTCCCGATGTTCGCGATCCTCGCACGGTGGGGCGAGCGGCCTTGGGCGAACAATCTCATCGTGGCCTTCTCGCTGCCGCTCCTCGGCCTCTTCACGGTGCTCTTCGCCAACTGGTACTGGGTTGCGTGACGTGATTGCGTCGCTCGGCCGGCGCCGCGGCATGCGCCAGTTTCTGAAGTTCTCCGTCGTCGGCGCGTCCGGCTTGGCGGTCAACCTCATCGTCTTCACGGTGCTGCAGCACTTCGATCCGCATCACGCGCAGCTAAGCCATTACGACGTGCTCTACACGATCGGGTTCTTCAGCGGCGGCGCGTCGAACTATTATCTCAATCGCGTCTGGACGTTTCGCTCGACCGGGCACGCACTACGCGAGGGGGCGCAGTTCCTCACGGTCTCCGCGATTGCATGGCTCGTCGGTCTCGTCGTCTCGTATCTCTGCGCTCCGCTGCTCGGGCACGGACATAAATTGTGGCTCGTCGCAACGGCGGCGGGAATCCTCGTCAACTTCTTTCTGAACAAGTACTGGACGTTTCGGCACGTTGCCTGAAGCGGAGAGCGGCGCCGCGCGCGCGTGGCCGTGGGTAATGGGCGCGATACTGTTGATCGCGCTAGCGTTACGGCTCCAGCACGTCCATAGCCCGTTGCTCGATCATCCGAACTGGCGGCAGGGCGACACCGCTTCGATCGCACGCAACTTCGCGCACCTGAAGTACAACATACTCTATCCGCAGACCGATTACGACGGGCCGCCACCGAACTACGTCGAACTCGAGCTGCAGATCCTGCCTTTCTTGGCGGCGACGTTCTACAAGACGTTCGGCGTGCACGAGATCTTCGGGCGTTTGCTCTCGCTTGCATTCTCGCTCGGAACGATCGTGATGGTCGGTCTCTTCGCCCGGCGGCTCTATGCAAGCGCGCTCGCGGGTCTCGCCGCCGCAGCCTTTTATGCAGTCTTTCCCGGAAGCATCTACTACGGGCGCACCTTCACGCCGGACGGCGTGATGGCGTTCTTTCTGACCGCGGCGCTCTATGCGTCCTTCCGGCTCTTGACCGAGGACGAACGCCTCGCGCCGCGGCCGCTCGCACGCACGGCGGCGCTACTCACCTTCGCGTACCTTGCGAAGCCCGTTGCGGTGCTCGCGGTCGTGCCACTGGTAAAGATGATGTGGGAGCGCGCCCGCGCTGGACGCGTTTGGCGGCCAACCGCATATGCAGTCCTGCTCTTCGTGCCGCTGCTCATTCTCTGGCTCTACGATCGCGAGGTTGCGGCGCATGCCGAATGGCATTGGGCGAGCGGGATCACCCGCCTTCACGTGCTTCCCGCGCTCGCTGCTGCGTTTACGAGCGTGCATGGCTTCGCACATACGCTGAATCTCTTCTTCGGAACGCTCGGCTTGCTGCGCGTAACGATGCTCGGCACGGCCGGTTTTGCGCTCGCCGTGCTCGCCTGCGTCGCGATCCCGTGGACGCGTCCGCGCAGCCCGCTGCTCGTGTGGGGATGGCTCGTTGCCGGCCTGCTGTACGCCTTCGTCGTCGTCACCGTCGAGCGCGTCGACTACTATCTGCTACCGTTGCTGCCCCTCGCCGCGCTCGTCATTGGCGGAGCGGTCGCGCGTCTTGCTGAGATCGCGCGCCCGTGGATCGCAAGTGCCGCTGCGGTAGCGCTGGTGCTGGCCGTTCTCCTGCAAGGTCACGGGGCGATCGCGCACTACTATCGCTACGACCGCACCGCGTACGCCGACGCGGTGCTCGTCGGGCACGCGCTGCCGCGCGGCGCGCTCGTCGTCATGGGGCACTACGGGCCCGACGTGCTCTACTACATCGACCGTTTCGGCTGGGAGGAAGACCCGTTGCTCTGGACGCCCTTCGACGAGGAGAGCGCGGTCCGCAAGGGCGCGCGCTACTACATCTCAGTCGAGGACAAACGCTTGCGCCGTAACGCAGATCTCTGCGCGTGGCTCTCGCGCTTTCCGGCGACGCGCATCGGCACGTGGCCTGTGTACCACACCGATCCGGCGCTCGTGTCGCACGACGCCGAGGCGTTCTGGGACGCGTTTCGCAGCGCGGATCGACTAGGCCGCGGCCGCGCGTTCCTCGCCGCTCACCATCGATGCGCCCAGTAGCCTATTGACGGTCGATGCGTTTCGCGTGATGCGGCGGATAAGACGCATCGTCGAAACGTGATGCCTACCGTGGTCGCTGAAAGAACGCTGCACAGATTCAACGTCGCCGAGTATGCGGCGATGATCCGCCACGGCATCCTGACGGATCGGGATCGCGTCGAGCTCATCGCCGGAGAGATCGTCGAGATGCCGCCATCGAATCCGCCGCACGCGGGCAGTGTGACGTTCCTGCACTGCTTCTTTTGTACCGCTCTCGGGCGCACGGCAACGGTCGCCAGCCAACAGACGCTCGAGATTCCACCCCACGCAATGCTGCAGCCCGATCTCATGCTTCTCGCCTGGCGCGACGATTTCTACCGCGCGAGGCGGATCCGTCCGCAGGACGTGCTGCTCGTCGTCGAGGTGGCGGATGCGAGCCTGCACTACGATAGAACGACGAAGGTACGACTCTACGCGCATGCAGGCGTGCCGGAATGCTGGGTCGTCGACCTCAGCGGAAAGGCCGTCGAACTCCACGGCGAACCCCGTGACGACCGCTACACGGGCGTGCGCGTCGCGCGCGGCAACGACCTCATCGCGCCGGCGGCGTTCCCCGACTGCCGTACGAGCGTCAAGGAGATCCTCGGAGCGTGCTAAGGAACCCTTAAGGCAGCGGCAGCAGCGATCCGCCGGTTGCGGGGAGTTGCGAGGGCTGCGGGCCGCCGGCTTGCACGAGCTGACGATACGCGATGAGTCGGTTCGTGAGGTGCGCGACCTCGAGCTGAAGCTCGTAGCTCTGTTTGATTGCCGCCGTGAGATCGGTCACGTCGTACGTATAGCCGAACCTGCGCAACCGCTTGACGAGCAGGGTATTTGCTTCGTTCAAGCGCGCGTAGCTGAGCTGCAGCTCTTGACCGGCACGTTGGTACGTCGGGTAGTTGGAGATCACGATCTCCTGCTTGAGCTTCGCGTCGTCGATCTGGCTCTTCAGCGCTTCGAGGCGCACGCTGGTCGGGTCGACGCGTAGACCTTGCGCGATCGTCGCAAGCGCGGCGTCGAAGTGTCCGTGCGTGTACTGCAGCTGCGCCTGGTCTGCCGCCGCCTCCACGAAGCCGCTCTGGGCGCGCAGGTCGTGCGGATCCACGCGCAACGCGAGCGAGTACGCGATGACCGCGTCGGATGGATTACCGTTGGAGAGGGCGAGATCGCCTTGATGCACGCGAGTGTTGACGATCCAGCGCTCGATCGGTCCGGCGCAACCGGTCAGCGAAACTGCCAGGGCGACCGCCACGAGCGCGCGCCCGACCCACCGGCATCCTTCGAGGCGAGAACTATGCTTATCGGCCATGATTCACCAAATGAGCGACGATCTTTATAGCTTCCGCGGACGGCCATAGGATCAACTGAGAAAGTACCCAGCCGATGACGGCCGTCAGCGCCAAATAGAAGACCATCGCCTTAACGTCTTCGTGAGGGCGCTCGCCCTTTACCGCCTCGTCGACGATGATCGACGACGTCGGATCGACGAAGAACGTGAAGGCCACGGTACCGATCCCGTTGATGAGGCCGGAGGTTCCAATTGCGGTTCTCGCAACCGCCGGAGCGAGCACGCTTGCGTAGTACGCGGCAACGACGCCGATCGCGTAGATACCGGTGACGACGACATTGAAGACGAGCAAGCGTTTGGGAACGCGGCGCGGCGAGAAGCTGAGCAGCTCCTTGAAGCTCGGCAGCCTGACGTGCCGCAGAACGTCGACGATGACCCGTGGATAGAAGAGCCGCACGAGCGAGTGCGGGAGCGAGCGCGTGCGTTCGAACGAACGCACGCCGCGTACGTACATGTACGTGAACATCGGCAAGAGGAGCCCGCCGATCACCGTCCCCACCGTTCCCGCGAGAATAATGAGGCGGAGTTGCAGCTCGAACGTGTGCTGGATGCCCGGAACTTCGGCGAGCGGCGCACTCTTCACGACATTGCCGGCGTGGTCCGCGAGCGGCCCGAGCATCAGCGTGTAGACCATAGTCGCGAGCCTGCTCGCGGTCACGAAGAGGTTGAAGAGAGAGATCGAGGTCGCGACGCGGCCGGTGCGCACGCCGGCAAGCCGGGCCGCATACGCGCCGATCTGAATCGCTTGGATGACGACGTTGATTGCGAGTGCGACGTAGAGCTGCCAGGTCCAAAAAGGCAGCGCCGACGCGCTATGCGGCAAAGCGACGCCGATCGAGCACGTCCTCGTCCACCGGGCCGAGCACGCACAGGCCGATGCGATCTTCCGCGAGCAGATCGCCCGCGAGCGCCTGTACCTCCTCGCGCGTGACCGCGTCGACGCGTTCCTCTACCTCCTCGGGCGTCAGCTCGCGGCCCAGGGCGAACTCGTTGCGCCCGAGACGAATCATACGGCTTGACGTTGCCTCGAGCGAGAGCGTCAAGCTTCCCTTGATATGCTCTTTCGCGCGGACGAGCTCGTCCGCGCCTACCGCGACATCGCGCATCTTCGCGAACTCTTGCGAGATCACGTCGATGCAGGTCTGCACGTTCTCCGGCGAGCTTCCGGCGTAGGCGCCGAAGAGGCCCGCTTCGCGGTATGCGGCTTGGAACGAGTACACCGAATAGACGAGGCCGCGCTTCTCGCGCACTTCCTGGAAGAGGCGGCTCGACATTCCGCCGCCGAGCAGGGTGTCGAGGACGGCGAGCTGATAGCGGCGATCGTCGCGAACGCTCAGGCTCTGCGCGCCGATGACGAGATGCGCTTGCTCGGTGTCCTTGTGCTTGAAATACGTCGTCGGCGTGGCGCGCGGCGACTCGGAGCATACGGGCGGAGACGAGCCGTCGAAGTCGCCGAAACATTCGCCGACGAGCGTGACGAACGCGTCGTGTTCGACGTTTCCGGCGGCGGTCGCCACGACGGCGTTGGGGGCGTAGAAGCGGCGCATGTGCGCGCGCAAGTCGTCAGACGTCACGGCGGAGACCGTCTCTGCGCTGCCGATCGTCGGATCGCCGAGGTTCGCGCCCTTCCACATCGTCCGGATGAAGAGATCGTGTATCTGCTCGTCGGGCGAGTCGTCGTACATCTTGATCTCTTCGAGGATCACGCGCTGCTCTTTGCTCAGCTCCTCCGCATCGAAGAGCGAGCGAAGGAACATGTCGGAGAGAACGTCCATCGCGAGCGGAACGTGACGATCGATGACCTTGGCGTAATAGCAGGTCGTTTCTTTATCCGTGAACGCGTTGAGATTGCCGCCGACGGCGTCCATCGTCTCCGCGATCTGCCGAGCCGTGCGCCGCGTCGTGCCTTTGAAGAGCATATGCTCGACGACGTGCGAGATGCCGCGGCGCTCGGTCGCCTCGGCCGAAGAGCCGACGTCGGCCCAAACGCCGATCGTCGCGGAGCGCACGGCCGGCATCGATTCCGTGATGACGCGAATCCCGCTGGGGAGAACGGTTTTGCGGTACACTACCAGTCCTGTTTGAAAGCGGCGCGTGCCCAGTCCTCGTCCCAGTAGGCGCGATCCCGGGATGGGTCGGTGCCACGGCGCACGGAGAGCGTGAAGACGGGCTTCGTCGTCGGAATCGCAAGGTCACCGCTCACGATGACGTCTCTCCCCACGACGATGGGGACCGACGCCCAGATATCGACCTCTTCCGCCCCGGGCGCCGTGGCGAAGGCCTCAGCGACGACGCGGCCCACCTCGTCCGCGAAGTCGCTTCGGCTCATCGCGCGGTGGAAGTGGGTGCCGGAGAGGCGTACGCCGATGACGACGTGACCGTCGACGCCATTGGCCGAGACCTGCGTCACTTGGGCAGGCCAGGGCGTGGCGAAGAGGCGATCGCCGATGCGAATCGCCAGCGGCTTGAGGTTGCCCGCCGCCCGAGCGTCCGCATCCAGCTCGGCGATCCCCGGGATCGCGGCGGCCGCCATTGCGCGCGCGAACGCGACGGCGAGGCAGATCGCGAGGAAGAGCCGCATCAGTACGATTGCGCGAAGTACGCGCGTACCCGAGCAGGCTCGCCGCACGCGACGCAGCGCGCCTCTCCTTCGAGGACGCGAAGGTTGCGCGTGGTCGCGCCGGTCTGCGCCTTCACGAACGCCTCGCACTCCGGGCGCCCGCACCACGCGATGTCGATCATCCCGGCTCGGCTGCTGCATCGCTCGAAGAACTCATCTCTCTCGCTCACCACGAACGTATGGGACGTCAGGAACTCCTTGGCTTGCGCGAACAGGTTCGCGTGCACGGCGTCGAGCGCTTCCCGCACGGCCTGGGCGAGGACGCTCGTGGGAACGCTGCGGCTCGCACCCTCCTCGCCCTTGCGCTTGTCGCGGCGTACGAGCGTTACGCTAGCGCTGTCAACGTCGCGCGGGCCGATTTCGATGCGCACCGGCACGCCGCGGATCTCCCACTCTGCGTACTTCCACCCCGGCGTCTGATCCCGGTCGTCGACGCGAACGCGAAAGCCGCGATCCGCGAGAGCTGCGCGCGCCTGCTCCGCCGCTTCGAGTGCGCGGCGATCGCTCGCCTTGACGATCGGAACGATCACGGCCTCCAGCGGTGCGAGCTTCGGCGGCAGCCGCAACCCACGATCGTCGCCGTGCGCCATGATGACCGCACCGAGCATCCGCCACGACATTCCCCAAGACGTCGTGTAGACGTGCTTGATCGTCTTGTCGGCGTCGGCGAACGTGATGTCGTATGCCTTCGCGAAGTTCTGCCCGAGATCGTGTGAGGTCGCCGATTGCAAGGCTTTGCCGTCGGGCATCAGCGCTTCGATCGAGTACGTCTCCTCTGCGCCTGGAAAGCGCTCGCTCGCGCTCTTCACGCCCGCATATACTGGCAGCGCAGCGACGTTTTCGGCAAAGTCGTAGTAGACGTCGAGGATCTTGAGCGTCTCCTCGCGCGCCTGCTTCGCGGTTGCATGCGCGGTGTGACCCTCTTGCCAGAGGAACTCCATCGTGCGCAGAAACGGCCGCGTCGCCTTCTCCCAGCGCACGACGTTGCACCACTGGTTGATGAGTATCGGGAGATCCCGGTGGGACTCGATCCACTGCGCGTACATCGTTCCGATGATGGCTTCCGACGTCGGGCGAATCGCGAGGCGTTCGGTGAGTTGTTCGCTGCCGCCCTGCGTCACCCACGCTACCTCCGGCGCGAAGCCTTCGACGTGCTCCGCTTCCTTTATCAACAAGCTCTCCGGGATGAGCAACGGGAAATAGGCGTTCTCGTGGCCGGTCGCCTTGAAGCGCGCGTCGAGCTCGCGCTGAAGGTTCTCCCACAGGCCAAAGCCGTACGGGCGCAAGACGACGCAGCCACGTACCGGCGAGTAGGAGACGAGCTCCGCGCGCAGACAGACGGCGGTGTACCACGCGGAGAGGTCGTCGCCTTTGCGCGGCACTTCTTTGACGACGGGCTGCTTCGAAAGCTCGACGGACACGACCGGCTGGCGTTCGCGCGCACGCGCGACGGCCCCTGGCGCCCTTCGACTGCCACGCTTCGCGCGGCGCTCAGGGTGAGAGCGGCGCAACGGCGAAAGCACCGCTTCGAGATGGCTAAGCACACGCGCATCTACACGCGCACCGGAGACGACGGCTCGACGGGACTCTACAGCGGCGCCCGCGTCCAGAAGCAGAGTCCGCGCATCGAAGCATACGGGACGGTCGACGAGCTGTCCAGCGCAATCGGCGTCGCCATCGGTGCGTTCGGCCAGGATGGACTCGAGATCGTGCGGTGGCTCGAATGGGTGCAGGACGTGCTCTTCAATCTCGGAGCGGAACTCGCAACACCGAGCGGATCGGCGCGTACTGTGCCGGACGTACGCGACGACGACGTCGCAGCGCTCGAGCGCGCGATCGACGAAGCCGAAGCGACGCTTCCGGCGCTCGACACCTTCATCCATCCCGGCGGCGCGCCCGCGGGAGCATCGCTGCACTTCGCGCGAACGGTCTGCAGACGCGCGGAGCGCCGCGTCCTCACGCTGCGCGAAAGCGAGGACGACGTCGATCCGACGGGGCTGCGCTATCTCAACCGCTTGAGCGACGCACTCTTCGTGTGGGCGCGCGCGGCTAATGCAATGCTCGCAGTACCGGAACGTCGCTGGACCAAGGACGCCTCGCCGCCATAGGCTTCGAGGCGGCATGACAAGGAGGCGCCCCCTGCGAACGCTCCGTCCTATGTCCTTCCTGAGCCGGCTCGTCGCTACGACGAACCTGGAACAGCTGCGCGCTTTGGCCCAGCGCAAGATTCTGCGGCGGGCGCTCTCCGGCCGCGACCTCGTCGCGATCGGCCTCGGCACGATGATCGGCGGCGGCATCTTCACCACGATCGGCACGGCGGTCAAGGGAGCCGGGCCGGCAGTGATCATCTCGTACCTGCTCGCCGCCCTCACCTCGTTTTTCGCGGCGCTCTGCTACGCGGAGCTCGGCTCGATGGTGCCGATTGCCGGCAGCGCGTACACGTACGCCTACGCAACCCTGGGCAAGCTCGTCGCGTGGGTCATCGGCTTTGCACTCATCTTCGAGTACGGCATCAGCGCCGCGCCGGTTGCGCAGCAGTTTTCCGCGTCTTTTCAGGACGTGCTCAAGGCCGCGGGCATCACGCTCCCGGCGTGGGCGCAGCAGTCGGCGCTCGCAATGCACGGGCCGTGGTGGCAGTTCTGGAGCTGGGATCTCCTGCATTCGCAGTACGACCTGATGGCCGCGGTCTTCGTCATCGCACTCTCGCTCTTGCTTTCGATCGGCATTCGCGAGTCGGCCACGGCGAACAACGTCTTCGTCGTGTTGAAGATCGGCGCGCTCCTCGTCTTCATCGGCGCGGGCGCGCTGCTGTTCCACGCGGGGAACTTCCATAACTTCAACCCGATGGGCTGGGGCGGCCTGAAGCCCTTCGGCGGCATGGCGGATTTCTCGTCGGCGGTGCAGCCGTACGGCATCGTCGCCATCGGTGCGTTCGTATTCTTCAGCTACATCGGCTTCGACACGGCGACGACGACCGCCGAGGAATGCCGCAACCCGCAACGGGACATCCCCACGGGCGTCATCGGCTCGCTCGCGATCGGGACGCTGCTCTACTGTGCGACGGCAGTCGTGCTGCTCGGCGCGATGCCGTGGAACAAGGTTCCGGTGAAGGACCCGCTCGTGGTGGCGCTCACGCCGCTGCACGCGCCGTGGGTGGGCTGGATCGTCACCGTCGGCGTGCTCGCGGGAACGACGAGCGTCGCGCTCGCGTCGCTGCTGGGCCAGTCGCGCATCTTCTACGTCATGGCGCGCGACAAGATGCTGCCTCCTGCTGTTGCATACGTGCATCCGCGCTTCAAGACGCCGATTTACACGACGCTCATCACGGGCGTGGCCGTCGCCGCCCTCGCGCTCATCGTCCCGCTCGTGCAGTTGCTCAACCTCGTGAACATCGGCACCTTGAGTGCATTCTCCGTCGTCTGCGCCGGCGTACTGTACTTGCGCGCGAAGCGGCCCGACATTCCGCGCTCCTTCAAAGTGCCGTTCGTGCCGCTCTTCCCGGTGCTGGGGATCGTGCTGTCGATGTTCCTCGCGATCTTCGGGCTCTCGACCATCACCTGGGAGTGGTTCGTCGGCGCGGTCATCGTCGGCCTCATCTTCTTCTTCAGCTACGGGTTCTGGAAATCGAATCCGGCAGAGATCAAGCCCGTGGAGGAGCCGGAGGGGCTCGCGGAATGACCGCGATACGCGCGATCGTCGTCCTCGGCATTTCGGCGCTGCTCGTCGCCATCGTCGGGCCGCAACTCTTCGTGAACCCGTCGACGCCGTACGCGGGGATATCGCTCATAAGCAACGGCGTGCAATCGCGCCTCGTGATTCGCGTGGATCGCCCCTCGCCGGCATATCGAGCGAGGCTACGTACCGGCGATACCATCTCGTGTTTGTCCGTACGCGATTCTGCAAGGCTCTTCGATCCCTATTCCCCGAACGTCGAGTATACGGCGGATCCGATCTCGCTGTGCGCGCGTCACGACGGCGCCTGGCGCGACGTCAGCTTCGTGCCAAAGCCACTACCGCCGCCCGGCCTCATGTACGGAACGGCGGGACTCGCGGCGCTGCGCTTGGCCATCTACGTGCTCTTTCTCTTCGTCGGCTGCGCGCTCGTCATGGCGCGGCCGAGCGTGATGACGTGGCTTCTCTTCGGGTTCTGCGCTGCCAATATTCCGTGGGCCGCTCCGCAAGGCATGCTCGTCTGGCTTGCGCCGGCACTCTACGCGGTCGTCGCGATACTGGCTCAACTGCTGACGTGGACCGGATCTGGCCTCCTTGCCCTCTTCACGCTTCTCGTCCCGGACGACCGCGTGCCGCATGGCTGGCGACGCACCGCGTTCAGAGTCCTTGCCGTCGCGACCGTTCTGACCGGAGTCTTTGCAGTCATCACGACCCTTTGGACGAGCGTGAGTTTCACGCCGATCCAGAACTGGATCGACGAAGGCTTCACCGCGCTCACGGTGCTGCTCGTCGTCGCACGCCTAGCGACGATGGAGCGCCAGGAGCGAGCCCGCTTCGGCTGGGCGGCGTTTGCCATCATCATCGGCGTGATCTGCAACGACGTGAGAACCGTCGTCGCGAACAATACGATTTCCATCGCGGCTGCGGTTCTCACCGTCCTCATGCCGCTCGGCCTGATGTACGCGATCCTGCGCCGGCACGTGATCGACGTGCGCTTCGTTCTCAGCCGCACGGTCGTCTACGGCGTCATCACGACCGTCGTCGTCGGCATCATCGGTCTCGTCGACTGGGCGACGAGCGCGTATCTCTCGCAGGTGCGCGTCGCACTGGCCGTCGACGCCGCCGTGACGATCGGCCTGGGCATCGCGCTGCATCGCAGCTACCGATGGATCGAGTACGGTGTCGATTTTCTTCTCTTTCGCAAGAAGCACGAGGCTGAGGCCTACCTCCACCGCCTTGCGCGAACGCTGCTGCGCGCTGACCGGGAGCAGACGGTCGACCGCGCGCTCGCGCACGATCCGTACGAAAAGCTCGACCTCACGATGGCGGCCCTCTTCCGTGTGCAGGGCACCAACTACGGGGTGGCGTCGGCTGCCGGGTGGGATGCAAGCGACGCGATCGCGTTCGAGCGCGAGCACGATCTCGTGCGCTTCCTCGCGACCGAGCGAACGCGTCTTGCGATTCGGGACCTTCGCAGCCATGTGACCGCCGAGTTCGTAGAATCGGGCGTCCTGCCCGCGATTGCGATCCCCATCTTTCGCGGCGACGATCTCTTCGCGTTCGCCGTCTACGGCTTGCACCGCGACGGCACGCAGCTCGATCCCGACGAACTCGACGTGCTCGAGCGCCTCTGCGAAACGGCCGCGCAAGCCTATATGCGCATCGAGAACGTTCGCTACCACGCGCTGCTGGAACGCCCGCTGCCGGCATGACGTAACGCATCGAAGTCGCCTGGACGTTTTGCAGCGTTCGCGCTCGTCATGCTGGTGCTCGTGTGGTAAGTATGATGAGGTGGACGTCATGACGAGTTCGTCGATAACCTGATCGTCTCCGATCGCCCGCGAAATTACTGCGTGACGGAGGTGAGGTTTGCGGCCGGCGGCGCTTCGCCGATACCTGGCGTCATGACGTTGACGCGGCCGGCAACTGGATCGTAGCTCACCCGTACGCCGAATGCGCGTGCGATCGTGTGCAATCCGACCATCACGCGGCCGCGGACCTGGAAGGGCGAGTGGTCGAGCGTCATTCGCATGCCGTCGAGCGTCGCGTGCACGTCGCCGACGCGCAGGCGCAGGGCGTCGCTGCCGCGCACGACGACCACGCGTCCGGTCTTGCGATCGAAAAACGTGCGCGCGCCGAGTGCGTCGGCGATCGAGCGCAGCGGCACGTAGACGTCGTCGGGTGCGGTCGTCACCGGGGGCACGTCGCTTTCGAGGCGCGCGCCGTCGACCACGACCGTGACGGGCCGCGAGACGAAGAGCCCGATCGACGCCACCAACGCGATCACGGTCGTGAGAGCAAGCAACTTGACTGAAGGCAGCGCGTAGGTCACGGCGATGCCGAAAGCTCGTGGGCGTATGCGGGATATTTTTCTGCGATGACCTTCTCGATCTCGAGGCGCAGCATGTCCAAGAGCTGATCCTCGGGATAGGTTCCGACGAGCTCTCCCGCACGGTAGATCGCGCCCTTGCCCTTCCCGCCCGCAACGCCGACGTCGGCCATCTTCGATTCGCCGGGGCCGTTGACGACGCAGCCCATGACGGCGACCTTCACCGGGGCGGTGTACTCTTTGGCGATCTTCTCAACTTGCTCGCCGAGCTCGAGCACCGAGATCTCGGCGCGACCGCACGACGGACAGGCGGTGATTTCGAAGCCTTTCTCGCGTAGGCCGAGCGACTTGAGGATCGACCAGCAGACGGGCACTTCTTCTATGGGATCGGCGGCGAGCGAGACGCGCAGCGTGTCGCCGATGCCCTCGTAGAGCAAGATGCCGAGTCCGATCGAGGATTTCACGGTTCCATCGCGCAGCAGGCCCGCTTCGGTGATGCCGAGGTGGAGCGCGTACGGCGTGCCGCGCTCGCGCAGCGTCTGATCCATCAAGCGGTACGCGTCGACGGTCGTGTTCACGTCATGCGCTTTGAGCGAGATGATGATGTCCGTATGGCCGTGCTCTTCGAGGATCTCGACGTGGCGAATCGCCGAGCCGACCATCGCTTCGGCGGTATGGCCGAGCGTCTTCTCGAGATCGGGCGCGAGCGAGCCCATGTTGACGCCGATGCGCATTGGGATCCCGCGCGCCTTCGCCGCATCGACGACCTCGACGACTTTCTTGGGATCGCGAATGTTCCCGGGATTCAACCGCAGCTTCGCCACGCCCGCTTCGATAGCCGCGAGCGCCATCTTGTGGTCGAAGTGGATGTCGGCGACGATCGGCACCGGGGAGCGATGGACGATCGCGGGCAGGCCTGCGGCATCGGGCGGATCCTTGACGGTGACCCGGACGACTTCGCAGCCTTCCATCGCGAGACCGTAGATCTGCTCGAGCGTTTTGTCGGCATCGGCGGTGTCGGTCGTGGTCATGGACTGCACGACAATCGGGTGATCGCCACCGATCCACACGGATTTCGCATCGGTTTTTCCGGTCTTGTTCTGAAGAAAGACCGGCTTGCTCTTGCGGCGCAATCTGAGCACGCTAGAAGGCTCCCTGTCCCGCAACGATGCGCATGATGTCGTGCAGCGCGATGACGAGCATGAGGACGAGCAAGACGGCAAAACCCGCCAGATGCACCATGCCCTCGCGCTCCGGATCGACGGGCTTGCGCCGAATGAGCTCAGCGACGATGAAGGCTCCGCGGCCGCCGTCGAGCGCTGGAATCGGCAATAGGTTGAAGACCCCAAGCGCGAACGAGATCGTCGCCGCGAGCGCGAGATAGGGTCCCCAACCGAAGCTTTGAATGGTCGTCGCCGCCTGTCCCATGCCGACGACGCCCGTCACTTGACTCGAGTATTTCGGGAAGTCCGTCGCCAGCAAAGCGATGCTGCCGAAGACATTGCTTGCGATGTCGCCGTACTCCTTCGCGCTCACGACGAAGGCCTCGCCGAATCCGACGCGCGCGAACGCGGGGAAGGGTGAGAAGCCGATACAGCCCTTCTCGCGCTCCTGCGCTCGAACGGGCTCGAGCGACGCGCAGCGCACCGGCGTCGCGTCGAACTCGTACCGCGCGCCGTTCCGCACGTAATCGAGGGTGACGCGCCTGCCCAGCGAGCCGTTGATCGCGGTGACGAGCGCATCGCCGTTCGTGACCGGTCTGCCGTCGAGCGCGACGATGCGATCGCCGGGCCTGAGGCCGTGAAGCGCGGCGGGCGAGTGGGGCACGACCTGCCCGACGACCGCCTGCGCGCTGCTCGGGCTCTCGACGCCGAACGCGAACGCGCCCAAGAGCAGAATCACGTACGCGAGGATGAAGTTCGCGAGCGGCCCTGCGACGATGATGGAGAGCCGCTGCCACGGCGATTTCGCCTGGAAGTTGTCGGCGTCGAGCGGTTGCACGTGCTCCTCGCGCTCCTGCTGAAACTCACGCTGCTGCGCCGCCTCGCTCGTCTTCGCGTCCTCGCCGTGCATCGCGCAATAGCCGCCGATCAGCAACGCCCGCACCGAGTACTGCGTTCCGGTGCGCGGGCTCTTCCAGCCGAAGATCTTCGGGCCCATGCCGACCGCGAACTCGTTGACGCGCACGCCGTTGCGGCGCGCGAGAATGAAATGCCCGAGCTCGTGCAGCACGACGAGCACCGAGAGCATCACGAGAAACGTGACGACTTTCAGGGTTCCGTCCAGCGTGACGATGGCAAGCAGCATATCTTTTACGTCGTTACCTTCCCAATGATCCCCTCGGCGCACGCGCGAGCGCGCCGGTCGGCGAGACGAACGCCGTCGAGAGTCAGCTCGCCGTCGTCCTGCCGAAGAACCTCACCCATGACCCGCTCGATCAGGCGTGCGATCTCTCCAAAGCGCATCTTCCCTTCTATAAACGCCTCCACGGCGACTTCGTTGGCAGCCGAGAGGACGGCCGGCGCCGCGCCACCGCGGGCGAGCGCCTCGTAGGCAAGCCCCAGACACGGGAAGCGCTCGAGGTCCGGGAGCTCGTAGTCGTAGCGAATTGCGGCTTCCCCGGGCTTGCCGCCGATCGCGAGCAGCTCGCTCCCGCCCTCGAACGGGGACCAGGTGAGGCGCTGCGGGTAGGCGAGGGCGTAGCCGATCGGCAGGCGCATGTCCGGCGCTGCGAGCTGCGCCTTCACGCTCCCGTCGGCGAAGAGCACGAAGCCGTGCACGATGGATTGCGGATGGACGACGACGCCGATTCTCTGCACCGGCATTCCGAAGAGACGGCTCGCCTCGATGACCTCCAAGCCCTTGTTCATCAGCGTCGCCGAGTCGATCGTGTTCTTGTGCCCCATGCGCCACGTCGGGTGCGCGAGGGCCGCCTCGACCGTCGCGTTCTCGATCTCCTGGCGCGGTGCGCGCAGAAACGGGCCGCCCGACGCGGTGAGCACGATGCGCTCGACGCTCTCGTGCGTCTCGCCGATCAGACATTGAAAGATCGCGCTGTGCTCGCTGTCGACCGGAAGAATGCGCGCGCCGCACTTCGCGGCCAGGCGCATCAAGAGCTCGCCCGCAGCGACGATCAGCTCCTTGTTGGCGACAGCGACATCGATCCCGCGTTCGACGGCGGCGAAGATCGCGTCGAATGCGACGGCGCCGTCGGTCGCGGCCAGCACGACGTCGGGATTGCTCTCCACAGCGACGCGATAGAGGCCGCTCTGTCCGTCTTGCGCGCTCGCCGTGACGGCGCACTCGAAGCGCTGCGCCTGCTCGCGAAGCAGATCGACGTTGCGGCCCGCCGCGAGCGCAACGACGTCGAAACGATCGGGAAAGCGCGCGATGACGTCGAGCGCCTGCGTGCCGATCGATCCGGTCGAGCCGAGGATGGCGACGCGCTTGCGCTCGCTCATTGCATCTTCAGCAATCCGACGAGATGCAGCGCCGCGAAGAACGCCGTGCCCCCGAAGAGATACGAGTCGAAGCGGTCGAGCATGCCGCCATGCCCCTGGATGACGGAGCCCGCATCCTTAACGCCGGCGTCGCGCTTGAGGGCCGATTCGACGAGGTCGCCGGCCTGCGCCGCGACGTTCGTGAGCACGCCGATTACCGTACCTTGCCAGAGCTGCAGATGCAACTGGGGAATTAGCGCGAGCGCCGTTGCAACGGCCCCGACGAGCAGCAGCGATCCTACCGAACCTTCGACGGTCTTTTTCGGTGAGATGCGAGAGAAACGATGGCGCCCGATCGCCGTACCCACGAACATGCCGAAGATGTCGCTGAGCGCGACGAGCACGATCGCGTACATCGTCCAGGCGAAGCCGTCGTACGGAATCTGCCGAATGAAGATGAAGTACGTCAGCAGCTTGCCGATATAGAGCACGGCGAGCAGCGTGTTGGCCGTACGCGCGAAGTACCCCGACTCCTCGCCGTACATTCCGATCGCGAACGCCACGACGACGATGCCGGCGACGAGCACGCCCTCCCACTTGTGCAGCGTGCCGAGGCTCGCAAAGAGCGCGTACAGGAAGACGCCGAGCACCGCGACCGGGTATTCGAGCGGCTGTCCCTTGACTTCACACAGCTTATCGAGCTCGTAAAGGCAGAAGAGCGCGATGACGAGGACGAGTAGATAGAACGTCCACGGCATGAAGACGCAGGCGAAGCCGACGGCGGCCAGCAGCAAGCCGACGATGACGCGTCGCATCGTGATGGGATTACCCGCGCGTTGCGCGGACGGCGTCAGCGTTCGGTCGATGTCCCGATGCTTCGCGTGGCCCGGTCAGGCTGCCTCGTAGGCATCGTAACCGAGCACGAGCTCGACCAGATCGGCGCCGTCTGGCCCGGTCGCATCGCGCACCCGAAGCACCCGCAGCGCTCCCGAAGCGAGCCATGCCCCAAAGGGGGCGAGCACGACGTAGCGCAGGCGGCGATCGCGTAGCGCATACCGCGCCTCGACGTCGCGTGCAAGAATGAGATCGTCCTTCGGCAAGCGTCAGATCTCCATGATTTCTTTTTCTTTGGCGGCGGTCAGCGCGTCGATCTCTTTCGTGTACTTGTCCGTCACCTTCTGCAGCTGATCGGTCATGCGCTTGTTGTCGTCCTCGGTGATCTCACCGTTCTTCAGCTGCGCCTTGACGCCGTCGTGCGCGTGGTGGCGCACGTTGCGCACCGCCACTCGGCTGTCTTCGGCCTTCTTCTTCACGACCCGCACGAGCTCTTTACGCCGCTCTTCAGTGAGCTG
This sequence comes from Candidatus Dormiibacterota bacterium, assembly GCA_035532035.1. NCBI lineage: Bacteria > Bacillati > Candidatus Dormiibacterota > Candidatus Dormiibacterota bacterium. The sequence continues at coordinate 65,956 of DATKRS010000003.1, read as the reverse complement.
CGGGACGCTCAGACGAATCGTCGCACCGTCTATGTTGGGTGTAATGCCGAGATCGCTCTTCTCGATCGCCTTGCGGATCTCGCCCACGACGTTCTTGTCCCACGCGCTGATGACGATGGTGCGCGCGTCCGGCGTCGAGACGCCGGCAACCTGTTTGAGCGGCATCGGCTGCCCGTACGCTTCGACGTGGATGCGGTCGAGCAACGCGGCATTCGCGCGCCCGGTACGAATCGCCGCGAACTCGGCCCGGCAGGCTTCGACGCACTTGCTCATCTTTGACTCGACGTCATCAAAAAAGGGGTCGCTCACTACAGTGGGGCTCCCACATAGCTGCCGATCGCATCGCCGTGCACGACGCGGCGGATGTTCCCGCGTACGGACATGTCGAAGACGATGATCGGCAGGCTGTTATCCATGCAGAGCGCCATCGCCGTGGAATCCATCACCTCGAGGCCGCGCTGCAGCACGTCCATGTAGTCGAGGCGGTCCAAGCGGATGGCGTTACGGTCCTTCTTGGGATCGGCGGAGTAGATACCGTCGACCTTCGTGGCTTTGAGGATCGCTTGCGCCCCGACTTCCACCGCGCGCAGCGCGGCGGTCGTGTCGGTCGTGAAGTACGGGTTGCCCGTGCCCGCTGCGAAGATGACGATGCGCCCCTTCTCGAGATGGCGAATCGCACGCCGCCGGATGTAGGGCTCGGCTATCTGGTGCATCGCGATCGCGGTCTGGACGCGCGAGGGCACCTTCATGCGCTCGAGCGCGTCCTGCAGCGCGAGCGCATTGATGACGGTCGCGAGCATGCCCATGTAGTCCGCGGTCGCGCGATCCATGCCCGCGTCCTCGTGAACCTTCCCGCGCCAGATATTGCCGCCGCCGACGACGATCGCAATGGAGACGCCCTCGCGGCTCGTGTCCGCGATCTCCTCGGCCATCGCTCGCGTCCGGGCGACGTCGACGCCGATACCGTTCTCGGCGAACGCTTCGCCCGAGATCTTCAGCAACACGCGCGAGTACTTGCGGTCGGCCAACGGCGGCTACTCCTCTCCCAGCGCGAACTTCGCAAAGCGCCGGATGCGGATGTTTTCGCCCAATGCTCCGACAGCGGCGTTGATTCGATCGCCCACCGTCATATCGTCGTCCTTCACGAAAGGCTGATCGAGGAGTACCGTCTCCTCGTACCATTTGTTGAGCTTGCCCTCGACGATCTTCTCGGCGATCTCTGCCGGCTTGTTCGCAGGAACTTCGTCGCGCAGCTGCGCGCGCACGCGCGATACCTCCTCTGCCGGCACGGCCGTGCGATCGACGTAGCGCGGCGACATCGCCGCGATATGCATCGCAACGTCACGCGCCAGCTCCGCGAACTTCGGGTTGCGAGCGACGAAGTCGGTCTCGCTATTGACCTCGACGAGCACGCCGATCTTTCCGCCCGCGTGTATGTAGCTCGCGACGACGCCTTCGTTGGCGACGCGCTCGGCCTTCTTCTGCGCCTGCGCGGCGCCGCGCTCCAGCAAGAGCTGCCTCGCGCGCGCAACGTCGCCGTCCGCCTCGACGAGCGCCTTGCGGCAATCCATCATCGGGGCGTCGGTCAACTCCCGCAGGCCTTTTATTTCCTCGGCTTTCGGTTGATACGCCATCGCTTACTGTATGGTTCCGGTTTCGACGTGGGCGGGCTCTTCGCCGTAGGCGTACGGCGTAGCGTATCGCTGCTCTTCGTACGCGCTCTCCGTCTCAGTTCTGCCCTCGATGATCGCGTCGGCGATCTTGCTTACCATCAGCTTCACGGCGCGTATCGCGTCGTCGTTGCCGGGAATCGGATAGTCGATCTCCTCCGGGTCGCAGTTCGTGTCGATGATCGCGATGATCGGAATCTTCAGCTTGCGCGCCTCGAGCACGGCGATGCGCTCTTTCTTCGGGTCGACGATGAAGAGCGCGTCGGGCAGGCGATGCATGTCCTTGATGCCGCCCAGAAAGCGCTCGAGCTTGCCCATCTCCTCTTGGAGCTTCGCGACCTCTTTCTTGGGAAGGCGATCGAAGTCGCCCTGGAGCTTCATGTTTTCGAGCTCGCGCAGGCGATTGATGCGCTTCTGGATCGTCGCGAAGTTCGTGAGCGTGCCGCCGAGCCAACGCTGATTGACGAAGAACGTGCCGGCGCGCTCCGCCTCTTCGCGGATCACCTCTTGCGCTTGCTTCTTGGTCCCCACGAAGAGAATGACTTTGCCGGCTACGGCCATCTGCTTGACGGCGGCGTACGTCTCGCGCAGCTTCTGCACGGTGAGCGCGAGATCGATGATGTAGATGCCGTTACGCTCTTGGAAGATATACGGCTTCATCTTCGGATTCCAGCGGCGCGTTTGGTGACCGAAGTGGACTCCTGCCTCGAGGAGCTCTTTCATGCTGATGACGGACACGAGGGTTCCCTTTCTGGCCCCTGCCGCTTGCCTCCCTAGCGTGCAGCCTTTCTGTGGGGCCATAAACGCCCTTCTTCCTATAGTGAGGGCGAGATAGACAGCCGGCCAACTATACCACAGGGGCCCCGGGGCGTTCAACGGTGGGTGCGCCACGTTCAAACGGCACGCTCCAAGGTGAAAAGCCCTGCATGGGAGCGATAACGTAGGCGACCGACAACGACGATGTCGCCGGGGGCACGAGCAGCGCGAGCGGAAGGGTCGGCGACGTACAGATCACGCGTACCTTTGGGGAAACCGGCAAGGGCGCCAAAGGGGCGGGCTACTGGGTCGTGAACGAGCCCGCTTGCGTCGGCGTGCAGCTGACTTGGGAGTCATTAAGGAACACGTAGTAGGTCCCATGCGGGAACGTCGTGCTCAAGGTGGCGCTTTCGTAGTACGGGTTGCTCAGCGTCGGCGGCGCCGAAGGAGTGGGAACCTGCCCGGCGCCGATGCGCTGGAAGAAGGCGGCCGTGCCGCGTTTCGCATGGCCGGGGTTCGGATCGTTGTTGATCAGCACTTCGAAGCTGTACGGAAAGAGCTGACTCGACGCAAAGACGACCTGCGAGAGCGCGTCGGGAACGCTCGTCGCGTTCGGGATCGGGTAGACCAGCTGCGTCACGCCGCTGAAGAGACACGATCCTTCGCCGGGAAAGGTCAGAGTGCCGCTCCCGCCGCAGCCGGTTAGCGCCAATCCGACCGCTATAAAGGCGGCCGCTACCATGCTTCTCACCTCTGCAATATACGCCGTGCCACGGTTTTGGCCCTAGGAGCCTGCATCGTGGACGAGGACGTTGTATCGAGCGATTCTCCGATCGGCGGTGACGATCGTCATATTCTCGACGTGCGCCTGCGCCACGAGCAGACGGTCGAAGGGATCCCGATGGATATCCGGCAGCTGGCCGACGGCGAGCACGTGATCGAGCGTGACGCCGAGTGGGATTGTCTGCGAAATGCGCAGCCGCGTTCGGACGTAGGTCGCCGCTTGCATTGGTAGGCGGAGCTTGCCGCGCGCATCCTTCAAGACGATTTCCCACACACTCGCGACCGAGAGATGCGTCTCGTTCGCGAGATCGGTGAGCAGGGCGCGCGTCTTGCGGCCCAGCCGCTTTGGCTCGAGGCCGAGCCAAAGCCAGCAATGCGTATCGAGCAACAGCTTCATCGCGCGTATGCGCCGAACTCTTCTGGTACGTACTCGTCGAAGTCGGGCGCGATCCAGTACTCCAAGCCTTCGTCATATCCGAGCTCGCGCTTCGCCGGGCGCTCCAGCGCACGCGTCAGCTTTGCGACCGGTTTGCCGGCCTTGGCAATCACGACGCTCTCGCCTTCTTGAACGTCTGCGATCAGTGCAGAGAAATGCGTCTTGGCGTCGTGAATGTTGACCTGTTTCACACTGGCATTTTAGTGGACTAAGTCCATTTAGTCAATATTGAATCTCCGCGTACGGCGAAAGGGGCGCCCATCTGCGCCACTTTCAGCAGGCGGCTGCGGGAAACGAACGGCTCCGCTTCGCGTAGTCGAGAATGCGGCGATCGCGCGTCACCAAGCGCAAGCCCCGTACGATCGCCGTTGCCACGATGAGGCGGTCGGCGGGATCCGCGTGGAACTCGCCCGGCAGCGATCCTGCCATGAACGCGATCTCGCGATCGGAGGAGCGTCTTAGCTTCCAGCTCGAGCGACGTAACGCGAAAGAGCCCCGGCGTGTCGAGGCCCACAGGATGGTTTCTGTAAACGATGGGCGCGCCGGCGAAACTCGCTTCCAGCAATGGCGCGACCGCGGCGTAATGCGCCAGCACGCGCGGCATCATCGGTGCGTCGCTGCTCACTCCCGTTAGCAACTCCATGCCGCTTAGTTTACCGGCTAAGCGACGATGCTCTTGGCGGTTAGGCTATTCGCTATGTACGGAGTTGGTAAAGGCTTATGCCGCCCTCGTACCCTAAACGCCGCCGAGCAACGTAGCAAGTTTTTCCCGGACGGCTTGCGTTGTCTGCGATGTGGCCCTCGCCTTGAACCGCGCGCGCCGAGCGCGCCAATCGAGCGATTTGACGTGATCCGAGAGCACAACGCCCTTTGCGCTCGGCGTGCTTCTCAATGCAACTTCAAACGGATACCCCTTTGCGCTGGCGGTGATGGGGCAAGCGAGAAGCAGCGACGTCTTCGCGTTGTACGAGGCAGGTGATAGCACGAGCGCCGGCCGGTGCCCGCGTTGCTCGCGCCCTGCTTGAGGATCGAAATCGATCCAGATCACATGGCCGGCGTCCGGAACGTAGTCTTGGCTCACCACAGCTCCTTCCCGACAGGGCTGCCGGTCTCGGTCTCGCCGTGGAGGTTCTCCGGTGTGATCGCCGCTAGGAGCGTCTCGAGATTCGAGCGAGCCGCGGCTCTCAGGAGAAGCCCCTCTTCGGTGGCCTCGACCAGAAGCGCGTCCCCTTCGCGCAGATGCGCACGAGCGAGCGCATCTTTCGGAAGGCGGACGCCCAGGCTGTTCCCCCAGCGCGAAATCGTTATGGGCACTGCGAACGCGTCGCTTTCATTGTATATCCTTAGTATATACAATTGGGACTTCGGGTGCAAGACCGCGAAAAGACCGCATCGCCATGATTGTGCACGATCGCCTTACGGCCGCGGAGCGTGACGAGCTTGAAGCGCTGATGCAGGCGCGCAATCCCGGCGGCTCGCACGGCGGCTCCATTACGTGGCTACACGGGCTGCTGACCGCCGTTCTCTCGGGTCCGCTCGTGCCGCCTTCCCAATGGGTACCGTTCGTGTTCGGCGGGCTCGAAGGCCCCGGTTGGGCAGATATCGAGCAGGCGCAGCGCGGAATGACCTTGCTCATGCGGTTTCACAATGAGGTCGCCGCGGATCTGCAATCGGAAGACAACTTTCGCATCATGATCGACCGCATCGGCGAACCGCCGGACACCGTCGACTATGCCGACGATTGGTGCGCGGGCTACATGGATTGGGTCGGCGAACACATGGACGATTGGACCAACGCGACGGAGAGCGCCGAGATCACGAAGTGCTTTACGCCGATTCTCAATCTGTGCGAACCCGACGAAGACGACGTCCTCGATCCGGTGCGCCAGCCGAAGCGCTATCGCAAGGCGCTCGATGCGCTTGCCGACTGCGCTCTCGATATTTACGACTGGTGGCAGGCGTACCTCGCATCTCATCGCGCACCCGCAGCGCCGATACGACGCACGGCCGCCAAAGTGCGGGCAAACGATCCTTGTCCTTGCGGTAGCGCAAAAAAGTATAAGCGCTGCTGCTCGCCGCTGCGGCCGCTAGAATAACGGTCACAACGGCTCGTGCCATGCAAACTCGGGTAGGTCGCGTTCGCGAGACGCGAAGGGCCCGCGGTAGCGGGCCCAACCTTTGATGCGCTTCCCTCGACTTCGCGCCTTCGGCGCTACGCTCAGGATGACGCTGGGCTAGTTCTCTTCTTGTGTGAAGTCCGCACCGGGTTCGTGGAACGGCGTTTCTTCATCGCCTTCGAACGCGGGTGACTCTTCTTCGGGCTCGACTTCCTCTTCGTCCTCGAGCTCGTAGCCTTGAACCCCCTCGTCTTCGTCGGTGTGCTTTAACTCGGTCTCGCCTTCTTCGAAGGCTTCGTCGATCGCGGGCGTGCGCGCGGGCGGCGGTGCGGGAATCGGTTTCGCGATGTCGATCGGCTTGCTGTCGTCGATCTCTTCCTCTTCTTCCTCTTCCTCGACCACGTCGGGCACTTCGCCGGCTTCCGCGATCGCTTCCGCGGCGGCGACCGCGGTTTGCGAGATGCGCAGGTCTTCCTCGCCCATCAGCAAGCCGAACTCTTCGCGCTCGCGTTCCGTCATGTCGTCGCCGGCGATCTTGACCTCGACCTCTTCGCGGTTCTCTGTGAGCACCTTGACGTCGAGCGCGAGCGACTGCAGCTCCTTGATGAGCACCTTGAACGACTCCGGAACGCCCGGCTCCATCACGTTCTCGCCCTTGACGATCGCTTCGTACGTCTTTACGCGGCCGATGACGTCGTCGGACTTCACCGTGAGCAGCTCTTGAAGCGTGTACGCAGCACCATAGGCTTCGAGCGCCCAGACTTCCATTTCGCCGAAGCGCTGCCCGCCGAACTGCGCTTTGCCGCCGAGCGGCTGTTGCGTGATCATCGAGTACGGGCCGGTCGAGCGCGCGTGGATCTTGTCGTCGACGAGATGCGCGAGCTTGAGCATGTAGATCATGCCGACGGTCACCGGGCGGCTGAAACGATCTCCGGTGCGGCCGTCGCGCAACCACGTCTTGCCGTCTTGCGGCAAGCCCGCGTCCTGCAGCCATTCGCTGATGTCCTCGGCGTGCGCGCCGTCGAAGACGGGCGTCGCCACCTGCATGCCGAGCATGTGCGCGGCCCAGCCGAGATGCGTCTCGAGAATCTGCCCGAGATTCATACGCGACGGCACGCCGAGCGGGTTGAGCACGATGTCGACCGGACTGCCATCCTCCATGTAGGGCATGTCCTCTTCCGGCAGCACCTTGGCGATGACGCCCTTGTTGCCGTGGCGCCCCGCCATCTTGTCGCCTTGCAGAATCTTGCGCTTCTGCGCGACGTAGACGCGCACCAAGTGGTTCACGCCGGGTGAGAGCTCGTCGCCGTTCTCGCGCGAGAAAACCTTGACGTCGATGATCTTGCCCTTCTCGCCGTGCGGTACTTTCAAGCTCGTGTCGCGGACTTCGCGCGACTTCTCGCCGAAGATCGCGCGCAGAAGCCGTTCCTCGGCCGTAAGCTCGGTCTCGCCTTTGGGCGTCACTTTGCCGACGAGGATATCTTCCGGGCGCACCTCCGCGCCGATGCGGATGATGCCACGCTCGTCGAGATCCTTGAGGGCGTCCTCACCGACGTTGGGAATGTCGCGCGTGATCTCCTCGGGCCCGAGCTTCGTGTCGCGCGCTTCGCACTCGTACTCCTCGATGTGGATCGAGGTAAAGCGATCTTCCTTGACCATGCGCTCGCTGATGAGAATGGCGTCTTCGTAGTTGTAGCCTTCCCACGGCATGAACGCGACGAGCACGTTCTGCCCGAGCGCGAGCTCGCCCTGATCCGAGGACGGACCGTCGGCGAGCACCTGGCCGGGCACGACTTTGTCGCCGATGCTCACGATCGGGCTCTGATTGATGCACGTGCCGGCGTTGGAGCGCACGAACTTGAGCAACTCGAAGCTCTTTTCGTCGCCATTGTCGGTTTTGAGCCCGATCGCCTTGGCGTCGACGCTCGTAACCGTTCCGTTCACGTCGGAGACGACGAGGGAGCCGGAGTCCTTGGCCGCGCGGTACTCCATGCCCGTGCCGACGATCGGCGCGCTGCTCTTGAGCAGCGGCACCGCCTGGCGTTGCATGTTCGCGCCCATGAGCGCGCGGTTCGCGTCGTCGTGCTCGAGGAAGGGGATCAACGCCGTAGCGATCGAGACGATCTGCTTCGGCGAGACGTCCATCAGCTGCACGCGCGAGGCGGGCTCTTCGATGTACTCCTCGACGTAGCGGCAGATCACCGTGTCGGCCGTGATGCGGCCGCCCTTGGGATCGACCGGCGTATTGGCTTGACCGATGATGAACTCGTCCTCACGGTCGGCCGTGAGGTAGACGATCTCGTCGGTGACGATGCCGCTACGCACGACGCGGTACGGCGTCTCGAGGAAGCCGAACTTGTTCACGCGCGCGTACGTCGCGAGCGAGCCGATGAGGCCGATGTTCGGACCTTCCGGCGTCTCGATCGGGCAGATGCGCCCGTAGTGCGAGTGATGGACGTCGCGCACTTCGAAGCCGGCTCGCTCGCGCGAGAGGCCGCCCGGCCCGAGGGCTGAGAGGCGGCGCTTGTGAGTCAGCTCCGCGAGCGAGTTCGTTTGATCCATGAACTGCGAGAGCTGCGAGGAGCCGAAGAACTCTTTGATCGCGGCAACGACCGGGCGGATGTTGATAAGCGCCTGCGGCGTCACCGTCTCGATGTCTTGCACGGTCATGCGCTCGCGCACGACGCGCTCGAGGCGCAAGAGGCCGACGCGGAACTGGTTCTGCAGAAGCTCGCCGACCGAGCGCACGCGGCGGTTGCCGAGGTGGTCGATGTCATCCTTACGGATCGCACCGGTCGCGACGCGCACGAGGCGGCGGATGACCGCGATCATGTCTGGGCGCGTCAGGCAACGCGTATCGCCCGAAGGCTCCTGGAGGCCGGCGCCCGCGTACTCGTCGATCGCGACGTACGGACGCTCCACACGCTCCTCGACGTTCGGGTTGGGAATCTGATAGTGGAACTTGGCATTGAGCTTGTAGCGGCCGACGCCCGCGAGATCGTAGCGCTTCTCGTCGAAGAAGAGCGACTCCAGGAGCTTCTCGGCGTTATCCGCATTCTCGGGCTCGCCCGGACGCAGCTTCTTGTAGATCTCCTTGAGCGCGTCTTCCCGCGTCGAGACCTCGGCGTCCTTGACGAGTGAGTTGAGGATGAAGTTGTCCGGCTCGCGATCCGGGAAGAGCCGCTCGAAGAGCGCGCGCAAATCGCGCTCGCGTCCCTTCGCCTCTTCGTCCTTCTTCGAGATCTTCACCGGCGCCGCGGGGAGAGCGTTGGCGTCGACGGGGCGCTTCTTGGGATAGAGATCGGTGAAGAGCTTCAGAATCGCTTCGTCGCTTGCCCAATCGGCATCCATATCCGGGCGCGCGAGCGCGCGAATGAAGGTCGAGACGTAGATCTTGCGGTTCTTGTCGATGCGCACGCCGATCGTGCCGTCTGTCTCGTCGTTCTTCGTGCCATTGTCGGTCTCGAACTCGATCCAAGCGCCGCGGTTCGGAATGACCGTCGCGTTGAACGTCGGGCGCGCGTTCGTGTCGACGTCTTGGCTGTAGTAGACGCCGGGCGAGCGCACGAGCTGGCTCACGATCACGCGCTCCGCGCCGTTGATCATGAACGTGCCCTTGTCGGTCATGAGCGGGAAATCGCCCATGAAGATCTCTTGGTCGGGGATGCCCTTGATCTCGCCCGACTCGGCCGTGATCAAGCGGACGCGCACGCGCAGGGGCGCGCTGTACGTCATGTCGCGTTCGCGGCACTCTTCAATCGAGTACTTGGGCTCGCCGAGCGAGTGCTCGCCGAACTCGAGGATCAGGTTACCGGTGAAGTCCTTGATGGGCGATATCGAGGCAAAGGCTTCGCCGAGCCCCTCGGTCTGGAACCAATGGAAGCTCGCCTTCTGCAGCTCGATGAGGTTCGGGATCTCGAGGACATCGGGGATCTTCGCAAAACTGTGCCGCTCCCGCTTCGGCCCCGGTTCCGGGGGAACCGCGACCGTGAACGCCCCCGTCGGCATGGGGAACGTCGTCGGCATCACCTTGGAGACGCGGCCGCCTCCGGTCTGCGGGCGTGCGCCAGCCCGCTTCGACCTGCTCTTCGTCCCACCGCCGTTGGAAGATGGGGACTTCGGAGCCGCCGCTTTTGCCATCTACGATCCTTTTCTGAAAGCCTAGAAGAATCTATGAAACCCGCGTGCACGCCAAAAAGGACAAGGTCGACCGGCCGGCCCGGACGCACTCGTCCTGAAATCGGTTGTGGGATCACCCGCCCTGGGGCATAGGAGGACATCATACCGCCGGTGCCGGGGAGCGTCAACCGCTAGCGCGCCGCTATCTTGTGCTTTTCGCTAACTTTGTAGTACAAAGTTAGCGATGCTTGCATTATTGCGGCGGCCGAGCGCGTTCGTTCCGCTGCTGATCTCGGCGGGCTTCCTTACCGCGTTCGCGATCGGGATCGTCGGCGGTACGCTCATCCGCCAGCCCGACGAGGGCACCGGTGCGCACCTGTTCCAGATCCTAATGCCGCTGCAGGTTCTCATCATCGTCCTTTTCGCGGCGACGTGGCTGCCGAAGCGGCCGCTGCCGGCGCTCCGGGTGTTGGCGCTGCAGGGTTGCGGCCTGATCGCGGTTCTCGCGATCGTCTACTTTCGGCATCTCTAGGAGTCTGTCGGGCTCGGGCCATTTCTGGATTCCGGTGCCGCATTTTGTTCGAAGACGCGGCTAGCCGAACGGCCACCGCCCTTCGCCTGCCGTGCTAACGCGCAGCGCTCGGGGTGACCCGGGGGCGGGCACCGAAGACCCACGTGGATGATGCAGACGGGGCTCGTTTCCTTAGATGAGTTCGTGTCGGCCGTGCTCGGCTTCGCCGATTACGGTTTTGCCACCGAACCGATGATGCGCTTGCTGACGGAAGTCAGGATTCGCGACGCGGACGTGGCGCGCTACGTCAATGTCGACCCGGCCGGCGAGTACACGCGCACGCTGATCCACCGCACGCCTGAGGTCGAAGTGCTCGCGCTGCACTGGCCGACGGCGAGCTCGACGCCGATTCACGACCATGCCGGGCAGCGCTGCTGGATGGTCGCGCACTCCGGCGTCTTCGTTGTCGAGGATTACCGGCAGATCGGCGGCACGCGCGCGCCCGGTCACGCCGTCGTGGAGCGCGTCGCGACGACGCCGGGCGTCACCGTCGGCATGCCGGATTTTCGCTTCGAGCGCGAGCGCGACATCCATCGCGTGCGCGTCTCGCCGCAGTGCGATGGTGCGATTTCGATTCACGTCTACGTCCGGCCGTACACGTCGTGCTTGATCTTCGACGAAGCCGCGCGCGAAGCGCGGGAGATGCGCGTCGATACCTTTAACGCTCCTTTTTAGTGCATCGCATCTCGCGCTCGTTCGCCGGTGAGACCGTCTTTGCGCCGTTTGCGCCGCTTCACGTAACCCTGCTTGCGTCGCCGCGCCGAACCGTCCAGGCGGGCGGCACGCTCTCGCTCACGCTCGTCCTGATCAATTGCTCTTCCGAGACGGTCTGCGACGTCAACCTCGCCGTACCGGTGCCTTTCGGAACCTCGTTCGTCGAGCGCACCCTCTTTCACGACGCAGTGCGCATCGACGGCACCAGGTTCTTCGGCGAGGGATGCGAGATCGCGCGGCTCGAGCCGGCGGCGCGCACGGCGTTCATCTGGAAGCTACGCGTCGAATCGGGCGAGGAGCCAATCCGCATCGTTCCGCAGATATGGGCCGGGACGACGCGCGCGCTCGGAACCGAGCCGATCCACGTTTCGCGCCAGACGAATTGCCTCGAGCACGAGGCGGCGTCATCGTACCGCGAGTTCGCGCGCGCCGCCCGCGGTTACTTCGAATACATCTTTCGGCGTCCGGCGCCGGCGTCGCTTCGGCAGGCTCTCTTCGCGTGCGCCCTCGCGTGCGCGCTCGACGGCGCGGGCGGGGATGCCGGCTTAGCGCGTCAGGCGCAGGCGCTGAACCGGCTCGCGCGCGCGGCGCGGGGCCAGGATATCTCCGAGGAGCAGACCGGGTTCCTCATGGAGCTGCGCGGCTTGCGCGACGCGCGTATCGCCGCCGCGACGCTCGAGGGGTTACGTGCGTTCGCTGCGCTCGACGCTGCCGCTCGGGATCTCGCCGCGGATGATGGCGTTTGCGACACGCTCCCCCTCGCGTAGCTCGGAGCGCAGCACCGAAACGCCCTGCGGCGCCTCGATTCCCAGTTTGACGACGTTGTGCTTGATCTCGATCACGACGATGCGAATGTCATCGCCGATGTAAATCGACTCGCGCACCTTCCGATTCAGACAGAGCATCGTGGTGGGCCCTCCTGGCACTCACTCCCCTGGTTTTCGCGCTTCCCCGGCACCTAGCGCGCTCCCCCCCATACGAAGGGCCTATTGGCGGTGCGTCAGAGGGCGGATTCCGACGCAGCGGGACGCCGCGTCCGCAGGCGCTGCTGAGCGAGCGCCGCGGCGCCCGCAGCGAAGAGATCCCCGCAGGCATCGAAACGCGCGGGCCAGCTCTCCGCGGTGCAGACGACGGGCGCGCGCAGCGATTTGAGTTCGTCCCAAGTCACCGGGGTGCAGACGGGCAGGGCCGGGGTTCCGCGCAGGCTGTAGGGCAGCGGGCTGTACTGCCCGGCGGCATTCGTCGAGGCGTCGAGACGGACGCGTTTCTCGGATGGAAGCGCGCCGCTGCAGAGCAGCCGCGGGTGAAGCGCTGCGGCGCGCGCGCAGAGACGCTGCAGACGCGCCCGCACCTTCGTGGCGAGCGGCGCGTCGAGCAAGGGCAGCCAGAGAGCGATGCCGCCGGTGCCGTCGAGCAACGGAATCGCGTCGCAGTCCGCGGCGGTGCGCAGTTGCTCGCGCATCACGAGCGCGGCCTCTTTCATCTGCGCGAAGCCGCGGTCCGCGCGAGGCGGCTCCAAGAGGATGCGTCCGAAGCGCAGGCGTTCTGGCTCGCCGGGCAACGGAGCCCAGCTGTGAAACTCGATCGCGTACTCGCGCTGCACGAGCCAATCGATGCGAGCGGTCGACAGGCACAGCTGCGTGACGCGAAAACGCGGCGGCGCATGAAAGCCACGCGGGAAGTCCGCAAATACAATCGGAGACCCGGCAAAGCTCGCGTCCAGCAGCGTCGCGCAGCTCGCATAATGGGCGAGGACACGCGGAACGACCGCCGGCTGATTGCTCCCGGGCGGCATGCTTGGATTATCGGCAGAGCAAGCGTGAAGCTTTAGGGCGTCCTTCGACCCGCCGCTGCGCGGCAGGGTAACGAGTCGAAGATCAGGTTGACGCGAGGGACAAGGGGTTGTTCAGCGTGTAGCAGAGCACGTCGACGGCGCGGCCGCGCAGCAAGGCCCCGTGCTTCAAGCGCCCGTCCTCGCGAAAACCGATGCGCGCGAGAAGCGCGCGCGAGCGTGCGTTCTCCGGCAGACAGTACGCGCGCACGCGGCGCAGGCGTGCCCGCTGAAAGGCCGCGTCGACCAGCGCGCGCACCGCTTCGGTCGCGTAGCCGCGGCCGCGATACTCCTGGAGTAGGCTGTAGCCGATCTCTCCATTATCTGAAGTGCCCTCGGCCACGCGCAACGAGACCCAGCCCAGGAGACTTCCGTCCTCGACGCGTTCGATCAGCCATTCGTAGCGGCCCGGGCCGTTCAATCCGGGGTGCCGCGTGTGCGCGGAGACGAGGCCGACGAACTGCGAGCGCGCCATCGTCGGCAAATCCTGATAGGTGCGCAACTCGGGCGTCTGCATCAAGCGCCAGAGCGTCTCGGCGTTGGACGCCCCGACGGGCGCGAGGTACAGGCGCGGACTCGAGATGGTCTTGTCGTCGCGGGTCATCCGTGGGATGGGAGTGCGCCATGAATCTCGTCACCGCCTACCACGCGAGCGCGCCGACGCAGGTCGATTTCGCCGCCACCGTCGAGGGCCCGCCGCACTTCTTCTACGGACGCCGCAGCCATGCGGAGCACGAGTCGTTTTGGGTGCGCAGCGCCGCCGGTCCGATCGAGGTGATCGACAACGTGAACCTCGCGCCGCCGATTGCGGTGCGACGCGGCGACAGCGTCGAGGTCGCGGGCGTCATGGTACACGATCCAGGCCATATACCCCGCGTTCATTGGACGCACCACGATCCGAGCGGACGCCATCCGGGCGGGTTCATCCGGTGGCGCGGGAGGCTCTATGCGTAGAACGGAGCGGAGTGCGTAGGACGGAGCGCTTCATCAGCGCGTTCATGGCGCTACGCAACGCGATCGCGAAGCGCGGGACGCCGTTCGCGATCCGGCTCGCCGGCGCGAACACCTCGCTGCGCCGGGCGATGGAGATTCTTCAGTTGGATGAGTTCGTCGAATATTGGGACTCACTCTGCGCAGCGCGAAGCTCCGGAATCGTCACGAAGCCGTAGCCCCGGCGCTTGAGCGCCTCGACGATCAGGCGGGTCGCCCCCGCCGCCGCACTGCGATCGCAGTCGCCGGCCGGAACGCGCGCGCGGCCGCAGAGCAGTCCGCGATTGCCGTCGTGCAAGACGATGATCGAGCCGTTGCGCACGTAGCGCAAGACGCGCTGCGCGACGACCTGCGACGGCGGATTCTGCCAATCGCGCGGGAGCGGTACGGACCACATCACCGGCGTGTAACCGAGCCTGCGTGCCTGCGCCAAGACAAGCCAGTCGCGCGCGCCGAAGGGCGGGCGCATGAGCGTCGTGCGCGTCCCCGTCGCGCGCGCGATCGCGTCGTTCGTGCGCTCCAGCGAGCGCGCGATCTGCGCGGGATCCATGACGATCAGGTGCGCGTGATCCCACGTGTGGTCACCGATCGCGTCGCCGTCGCGCGCCTCCCGGCGCAGGATAGCGGGGTACGCCGCCGCTGCGCGGCCGACGACGAAGAACGTCGCGCGCACATGCTCGCGTTCGAGCACGTCGAGGATGCGATTCGTGTATGGCGGATTCGGCCCGTCGTCGAACGTCAGCGCGACGACGTGGCGATCGGGCGGCCCGCTGACGACGGTTGCGCCGAAGAGTTGGCTCGCAGGGCTCTCTGCGTACTCGTACGCGCCGAAGAGCAGCAACGCGACGACGGTCAGCGCGACCGCGCCGAATGCCGTTCTTCTCACAGGTGCGCCTTCGCGCGGGCTCGCGCGATCTCGGCGCGGAACTGCGGCGGGCCGAAGCTGCGAAAGTCGCCGACGATCTGCTCGTAGCGCGGATCGCGGATGCTCGTGCCTTGCAGCTGGAGGATATTCGGCAGCGGTCCCTTCGGCGAGAGATGCAGATGGAACTCGCGCCCGGCGCTCGTCGCCCAGTAGTGCGGGTCGGTAAAGGTCACCGTATGCGCGCCATGCTGGTACGTTTCGGTTTGGCGTACCGTCAGCGCGTACGTCACCGCGGTGTTTCCGCGCGCGGGCCTGCTCGGGACATCCCAGATACCGTCGCTCTGGAGCTGCCCGAGAAAGAAACTCACTTCGTACGTCGCGTGCGGCGGCGCCTCGATCGTAACGCGCTCGCGCGTACGCGGCCCATCGGCGCGCACGATCGTGTAGCGATAACTCGAAACGCCGTTGTTGTCGCGCACGGCGTAGGTCTCGCTGTAGATCGGCGGATGATCGTAGCGAATGTCGAGCGAGGCGTAGACGTCGCTCGGTGCGTTCTTCACGCTCGTAACCGTCGTAATGCGCCCGAACTCTCGCGGCAGCACGAAGCGCAACGTCAGGCCGATCGCAACGATGGCGAAGATCACGATGGCGAGGCCGATCGGTAAGCGCCGGCTCACATCATGCTCGCTTCTTCGTCCGCGCGCGCCTTTGCGTCGAGCACTTGATTGACGAGCCGATCCGCGAGCTTGTTCTTCGCGCGCGGAACGTGCGCGACGTCGACGTGCTCGAAGTTCTTCAAAAGCGCGAGCGCACGCCGGTGCAGCGGTTTCAGATCGGCGTGCTTCACGCGATACTCGCCGAGCAACTGCTTGACCACGAGCTCGGAATCGAGGCGCACGGCAAGCGTCCGAATGCCGCGGTGCACCGCGGCTTCGAGGCCGATGCAGAGCGCCGTCCACTCGGCGACGTTGTTCGTCGCGCGGCCGAGGTAGTGCCCTACCTCATCGAGGATCTCGCCTTGCGGCCCAACGAGCACGGCCCCGCTTGCTGCGGGGCCGGGATTACCACGTGCGCCGCCGTCGGCGAAGAGCGTAGCCTCCACAGCAGCCTCTTCCCGAGCGTGTGGACGCCTGCCTTTTTGGGGTAGAATGGGATCTATGAGACGCATCAAACTTCACACGTTGGCAATCGCGCTGGCCGCAGCGGCGCTGCTCTTCGTGCCGCAGGCCGCCCTCGCGGCGAACGTGTTCTACGGCGAGGTCGTGCACGTTTCGACGACCAACGTCAAGGTTCGCAATCCGCACAACGGGCAAATTCTCAGCTTCGAGCTCGTTCCGCACTTTTACCAGCTCTTCTCCGATGACGGAAAGACGACGTACCAGATGACGTACCTGCGCCCGGGGCGCTACGTCGCCGTCATCTACGATCAGAAGGCGTTCGGCATGCGCCACGCCGACAAGATCTACATCATGAACAACGCGAACGAACGGCTTCGCAGGGTCGGCGGCTCTTAGAGGACGCCGCGCACGCGGAAAAACTCGAGAACCAGCGCGAGCGCCTGACGAGAGGCGCTCTCGTTGTATGCAGGGCGTTCGTCGCAGTTGAAGCCGTGATCGGCTTTCGCGAAAACGACTTGCTCGTGGTCGGCGCCGGCTGCGCTCAGCGCGTCGGCGACCGCGCGATACTGCTCCGGCAAAATGTGTTTGTCGAGGCCGCCCCAGAACATGAGCAGCGGCCCGTGCTGGTTGGTCGCGCGGTCGAGCAGATCGGGTGCAATGCCGCCGCCGTAATACGAGACCGCGGCCGCGAGCGGAAGGTCGGCGTTGGCAAGGTACGCGCAGCGGCCACCCATGCAGTAGCCGACGGCAGCGATGCGCGCCGGCGCGATCTGCGCGTCGCCCGCGAGCCACTCGTAGGCGGCACGCATGTCCGCGGCAAGGCCGCGCGGCGTCAGGCCGCCCATATGTTCGCGGACGGAATCGAAATCGGTGTACGCGGCTTCGAACCCGGCGGGCGCCGTGCGGTGAAAGAGCTCGGGCGCGATCGCGGTGAAGCCGAGGTCGGCGTAGTGACGCGCGACGTTGCGGATGTGGCCGTTGACGCCGAAGGCTTCTTGCAAGACGAGCAGGCCCGCGCCAACCTTGCCCGCCGGACGCTCCACGACGGCCTCCATCGTCGAGCCGTCGGTAACTTTTAATCGGATGCGTTCCACGGCCTCAACCTATCACAGCAAACTCTATGCGAGCAAGCGTACAAGCAAGGCATGAACCTCAAGACTTTTGCTCTTCTTCTTACCCTTGGCTTTGCGCCGGCGCTCGTCGCCGCGCAGACCTCGAATCCACCCCCGCCCGCACCCTCCGCGGCCCCGGCGGCGGCGCCGGTGCGGATGTCGCCGCAGCTCATGCAGGAGCACATGGCGGCGTTTCGCCGGTTTCACCAACAGGCCGAGAACATCCATCGCGCAACCCGCGCGAAGATGCTTGCGGCGCTGACGCCCGCGCATCGCGCGTTCGTCGGCCGCGTTCTCGGGCTGCTCGCGATAGCGACGACACCGAACCGGCGCGGTGCCGTCCAGCAGGTCGACGCAGTTCTCACAGCCTCCGAAAAAGACGCGATCCTCGCCGCACAGCGCTCCGAGATGGAGCAGATGCACGCCCAGATGCAGCAGATGCGAACGCAAATGCAGCAGGTGCGCGCGCAGATGCAGTCGCGGGCAGGCGCCATGCAAGGGCGAGTCGTCGCCATGCACGCCGGCGAGATGGGCGAGCACGAGCACGGGCGTCACGCACCCGATGCCGGCGCAGCGCTCCTACGCGGCTTGCTTCCCGGTCACGCGCAGATGATGGGCATGATGATGATGCATCATCGGGGACCGCGGTAGCCGCAACCATGTGCGAAAGGCCTTACGGCTCCCTGCCGAAGGCCTTTCGCAGTTCTGCTTTCGCGCGCTCGAGCGTCTGCAGTCGGCTCTCGCTCAAGTTCTTGCCCGCACGGTTGATGTAGAAGTTCAGCATCGACATCGCCGATTGGTACGCGCTGCCCTTTCGCCGCGTGCTGTGCTCCGCCGATGATTTCAACGATTGCGCAATCGCCTTCGCGCTGCGCTTCTTGAAGACGTCCGGCTCGATGTCGAGCGCGCTGCTGCGCTCGGTGACGTTCTGCGACCAGCGTTTGGTTGCCATGTCTTCTCTCTTCCCACGTTCGAATGCGATGAGACGCAGGCGCAGCGACGCGGGCGACACGCCGCGCGGTTTGCCGTCGGCGCCGACGACGCGCTGCGCGGGGACGAAGAGCGCGTGCTGCGTCCTTCCCACCGCGCGCGCGACGCCGCGGTGCGAGAGCGGTCTGCCAACCGCTCGAGCGACGTCGGCGTAGGAGACGAACTCGCCGAACGCGAGGCTCGCGACTTGGCGCCAGACCTCGCATTCGAACGGCGTCCCCTCGAAGGCGAGCGGCAGCGTGAACCGCTCGAGCGTTCCTTTGAAATAGGCAGCGACTTGGCGAGCGACTTCACGCGCGAGCCTTTCCTTGCCGGGAGCGCGAGCGGCGAGCGTTTTGCGGTGGCGCGCGAAGCGGCTGGAGATCACCCGGCCACCGGCGACGTCGACGAGCAGGTCGACGCCGAGCGGCGTCGCGATGCGCAGGAGCGTCGCCCGAGGATAACGCTTCATCGCCGTCATATTAAGGCAATATTATGGAAGCACCCGCTCGGCTTCGCAACGTGGGGCATTTCATCGCTGGCCGAGATGCCGGCGACGATGCATCACGTTTCGGCGATATTTACGATCCAGCGCGCGGGCAGGTTCAAGCGCGCGTCACATTTGCCGACGAGGCAACGGTCGACGCCGCCGTGCGTGCGGCCGCGGACGTCTTTCCGAAGTGGAGCCGCACGCCCCTCGGCAAGCGTACCGAAGTGCTCTTTGCCTTTCGCGAGCGCGTGCGCGCGCACGCCGACGAACTCGCGCGCATCGTTTCGAACGAGCACGGCAAGATCGTTACCGACGCCGCCGGCGAGATTGCGCGTGCGCTCGAGGTCATCGATTTCGCTTGCGGCTTGCCGCAGTTGCTCAAAGGCGAGCTTAGCGAGAACGTCTCGACCAACGTCGACACCTACTCGCTGCGCCAGCCCGTCGGCGTCTGCGTCGGCATCACCCCGTTCAACTTCCCGATGATGGTGCCGATTTGGATGCTCGCGCCCGCGCTCGCCGCCGGCAATACTTTCGTGCTCAAGCCCTCCGAGCGCGACCCGTCGGCTTCGCTGCTCATCGCGAAGTTGCTGCAGGAGTCGGGTTTGCCCGATGGCGCGCTCAACGTCGTGCACGGCGACAAGGTTGCCGTCGACGCGTTGCTCGCGCATCCGCGCGTCAATGCCGTCTCCTTCGTCGGATCGACGCCGATTGCGCGCTACATCTACGAGACCGCCGCGAAGAACGGCAAACGCGTGCAGGCGCTCGGCGGAGCGAAGAATCATCTCGTCGTCATGCCCGATGCGGATCTCGATGCCGCCGCGGACGCGCTCGTCTCGAGTGCATACGGCTCGGCGGGGCAGCGCTGCATGGCGATCTCCGCAAGCGTTACCGTCGGCGACTGCGCGAAGCCGCTGCTCCAACGCGTTCTCGAACGCATCGACAAGCTCAAGGTCGGCGCCGGGCACGACGCAGGCAACGATATGGGGCCGGTCGTGACGCCGGCGGCGCGCGATCGCATTCTCTCGTACATCGACAGCGGCGTGAAAGAAGGCGCGGCGCTTCTCGCCGACGGGCGTACCCTGCGCGTCTCGGGATACGAAGATGGTTTCTTCATCGGGCCGACGCTCTTCGACAACGCGACGCCCGCGATGTCGATCTATCGCGACGAGATCTTTGGGCCCGTGCTCGTCAACGTCCGCGCGGGATCGCTCGACGATGCGCTCGCGATCGTCAACGCGAATCCATACGGCAACGGCACGTCCATTTTTACGCGCAGCGGAGGCGCCGCCCGGCTCTTTCAAAGCGAGGTGCAGGCCGGCATGGTCGGCATCAACGTGCCGATCCCGGTGCCCGTCGGCTACTATTCGTTCGGCGGCTGGAAATCGTCGTTGTTCGGCGATCTCCACGTGTACGGCCCCGACGCGTTTCGCTTCTACACGCGCGGCAAGGTCGTCACGAGCCGCTGGCACGAGAGCAATGCCGGCGTGAACCTCGGCTTTCCGACGCACAAGTAATGTAGATGACAGGGGATTTTCCCGGGAAACCGATTCAAAAGGAGCTGTCGCACCTCGAGGTTTCGATCGAGGCGAATCGGTGTCTCTACTGCTACGACGCGCCCTGCACGCGCGCGTGCCCGACGCACATCGACATTCCGCGCTTCATCGCGCAAATCGCCGATGGAAACGTCACGGGCAGCGCGCGCACGATTCTCGACGCGAATCCTCTCGGCGCTTCCTGCGCGCGCGTCTGCCCCGTCGAAGAGTTGTGCGAGGGTGCATGCGTGTACAACACCGAGAGCGACACGCCGATACGCATCGGCGATCTGCAGCGCTACTCTACCGACGTCGTGCGCGAAGCCGGCACGCGCATCTTCGACGCCGGCGCGCCGACGGGCAAGCGCGTCGCGATCGTCGGCGGCGGCCCCGCGGGTCTTGCCGCCGCGCGCGATCTGCGCCGGTACGGCCACGCGGTTACGATCTTCGAAGCGCGCAAGCAACTCGGCGGATTGAACACGTTTGGCATCGTGCCCTTTCGGCTCTCCACGGACGTCGCGCTGTGGGAAGCGCAGCAGGTGATCGAGCTCGGGTGCGACGTTCGCACGAGCGCGCGCGTCGGCGACGACGTATCGGCGGCATCGCTCGTGGCGGAATACGACGCGATAATCCTCGCGTGCGGCATGGGTGACGTGCCGCAGCTGCGCATTCCCGGCCAAGAGTACGCGCGAGACGCGCTCGCTTTCATCGAGCGCGCGAAGACCACCGGCGACGCTCCGGGATTGGGCAATCGCGTCGCGGTGATCGGTGCGGGGAATACGGCGATCGACGCGCTCACGTGCGCGAAACGGCTCGGCGCGGAGCAGGTTACGATGTACTACCGCCGCGGCGAAGCGGAGATGCCCGCCTACGAGTTCGAGTACGACTTTGCCAAGGAAGAGGGCATCGAGTTTCGCTTTCACTGTGCGCCAGTGCGCGTGATCGCCGAGGGCGGGAGCGTCGTCGGGTTAGAGCTCGCGCGCACGAACGCCGAAGGCTCCTTCGTCGCGCCGTGCGATACCGTCATCAGTGCGATCGGGCAGAACCGCCTGCTCGACGCCATCGACGCACTCGGCGTCGCGCACGACAACGGCGTCGTTCGCGTCGACGATGCGCTGCGCACGACGCGCGAGGGCGTCTTTGCGGCGGGCGATTGCATCTTCGCAAAGGGCGTGCGCGAAGCGATGGTGGTGGAAGCGGCCGAACAAGGGAAGATCGCGGCACGCTCGGTGCACGAGTATCTCGGCGTCCTGCGTACCACCGTCGAAGCGTCGGGGTGAGGAACGACAATGGCTGATTTACGCAGTAACCTGGCCGGGATTAGCAGCCCGAATCCATTTTGGCTCGCGTCGGCACCACCGACGAACAGCGGCTATCAGGTGCAGCGTGCCTTCGAGCAAGGGTGGGGTGGGGCGGTTTGGAAGACGCTCGGCACGCCGATCGTCAACGTAACGTCACGTTTTGCGGGCCTCAACTACCGCGAGCACCGCATGGTCGGCATGAACAACATCGAGCTCATCACCGATCGGCCGTTGGACGACAATCTCAAAGAGATCGCGGAGTGCAAGAAAGCGTTTCCCGATCGCGCGATCGTCGCATCGCTGATGGAGGTCTGCGAGCAGCAGCCGTGGCACGAGCTCGTGAAGCGCGTGCAAGAGGTCGACATCGACGGCTTCGAGCTCAACTTCGGATGCCCGCACGGCATGAGCGAACGCGGCATGGGTGCCGCAGTCGGCCAGCATCCCGATCTCATCGAGCGCGTGACGACGTACGTCAAGGAGGCCGCCCGCGTTCCCGTCATCGTCAAGCTCACGCCGAACGTCACCGACGTTCGCTTTCCCGCACGCGGCGCTTCGCGTGGCGGCGCCGACGCGATCAGCCTCATCAACACGATCAACAGCGTGATGGGCGTCGATCTCGAGTCATGGAAGCCGATCCCGCACGTCGACGGCAAGAGCTCGCACGGCGGGTACTGCGGACCGGCGGTCAAGCCGATCGCGCTCAACATGGTCAGCGACTGCGCGCGCGACCCGGAGGTCGGGATTCCGATCTCGGGAATCGGCGGCGTCGAGACGTGGCGCGATGCGGTCGAGTTTCTCCTCTTGGGCGCAACGAACGTTCAGGTGTGCACCGCGGTCATGCATTCCGGATTTCGCATCGTGCGCGAAATGATCGACGGCTTGAACGACTACCTCGACGCAAAAGGCTTGGCATCGGTGCGCGAGCTCGTCGGGAAGTCGCGTGACACCATCACCACCTGGGAAAATCTCAATCTCAACTATAAGATCGTCGCCGAGGTCGACCAGTCGCGGTGCATTCACTGCAATAAGTGTTACATCGCCTGCGAGGATGCGGCACACCAATGCATCGATCGCGTCGCCAGTGGCACCAACGGCACCTACGACCTCGTCGTCGACGCCGACCACTGCGTCGGCTGTAACTTGTGCATGATGGTCTGCCCCGTCGACTGCATCGACATGATTCGCGTCGACAGCGGCCTGCCGTCGCAGAGCTGGAAAGAGAGGAACGCGGTTGGGCACGCTCATTAAGGGCGGTACCGTCGTCACGGCTGTCGACACGTATCCCGCCGACGTTCTCATCCAAGGCGAGACCGTCAGCGCAATTGGCCGCAGCCTGCCGGCGGAGAAGCACGAGATCGTCGACGCGAGCGACGCGTACGTGTTTCCCGGCGGCATCGATCCACACACGCATCTCGACATGCCCTTCGGCGGCACCGTCACAGCGGACGATTTCGAAACGGGGACGCGCGGCGCTGCGATGGGGGGTACGACGACGATCGTCGATTTCGCGCTGCATACGCGCGGGAACTCTCTGCTCGACGCGGTCAAGACCTGGCACGAGAAGGCATCGGGCAAAGCCTGCATCGACTACGCCTTTCATCTCACGGTCGCCGACGGCCGCGACGAGACGATGGCCGAGATTCCGAGGATGATCGGCGAGCAGGGCGTCAACTCGTTCAAGGTCTTCATGGCATACAAGCACGTGCTGTACGTCGACGACGAGACCATCTTCAAGACGCTTCAAGTCTGCCGCGACGCGGGCGGCCTCGTCCAAGTGCACGCCGAGAACGGCGACGTGATCGAGGTCATCACGAAGCAAGCGCTCGCGCAGGGGAAGACCGAGCCGAAGTGGCACGCGCTCACGCGTCCGGTCGAGTGCGAGGGCGAAGCGACGCATCGCGCGATCCGCTTGGCGGAGATCGCTGGCGCGCCGCTCTACGTCGTGCACGTTTCGTCGGCGATGGCCGCCGATGCAATCAGCGACGGCCGCAAGCGCGGCCTGCCGATCTACGGCGAGACCTGTCCGCAGTATCTCGTCTGCGACTTCAGCGACTACGAGCGGCCGAACTTCGAGGGCGCAAAGTACGTGCTCTCGCCGCCGATCCGCGAAAAGTGGAATCAGAGCGTTCTCCTGCACAAGCTCAAGAACATGGAGTTGCAGAGCTTTGGCTCGGATCACTGCTCGTTCAATCTCTGCGGCCAGAAAGAGCTCGGCAGGAACGATTTCTCGAAGATTCCCAACGGCGCCCCGACCATCGAAGACCGGCTCGCGATTCTCTACGACGTGGGCGTGAACGGCGGCGTATTCGGCTTGAACGCGTTCGTCGCCCTCGGCTCGACGAACCCCGCAAAGCTCTTCGGGCTCTTCCCTCGCAAGGGGACGATCGCGGCAGGCAGCGACGCGGACATCGTCGTCTGGGACCCCGCAGCACGGCGCACGATCTCGGCGAAGGCGCACCATATGAACGTCGACAACAACGTCTTCGAAGGCATGACGGTGAAGGGGCGCCCACGCTACGTGTTCTCGCGCGGACGCATGGTCGCGGACGGCGAGACGTTCGTCGGTGAAAAAGGCGCCGGAAAACATATCAAGAGCGCACGCTTCTACCCCGTGCAGCTGTAGGAGTACATGGAAAGCAAAGTAACGATTGCGCTGATTCAAGCGCACAACGACGTCGACGGAAGCCGGCCCGTCGACGAGCACAAGAAGGCGGCGATCGCCAAGCACGAGCGCATGATTCGCGAGGCGAAGGGAAAAGGCGCGCAGATCGTCTGCCTTCAGGAGATCTTTTACGGTCCGTACTTCTGCACCGAGCAAATGACGAAGTGGTACGAGGCGACAGAGTATATTCCCGACGGGCCGACGACAAAGCTCATGCAAAACCTCGCCAAAGAGCTCGGCATCGTCCTGGTCGTGCCGATGTACGAGATCGAAGCGCCCGGTTTCTACTACAACACGGCTGCGGTGATCGACGCCGATGGATCGTATCTCGGCAAGTATCGCAAGCACCACATCCCGCAGGTGCAGGCGGGCCCGCCCGGATGCGGCTTCTGGGAGAAGTACTATTTCCGTCCAGGGAATCTCGGCTTTCCGGTTTTCGACACCGCGTTTGCGAAGGTGGGCGTGTACATTTGTTACGACCGGCACTTTCCCGAGGGTGCGCGCATTCTCGGCCTCAATGGAGCGGAGATCGTCTTCAATCCCTCCGCGACGGTTGCGGGCCTCTCCGAGTATCTCTGGAAGCTCGAGCAGCCGGCGCATGCGGTCGCCAACGGCTACTACGTCGGCGCGATCAACCGCGTCGGCATGGAGCCGCCGTGGAACATGGGCGAGTTTTACGGGCAATCGTACCTCGTCGATCCGCGCGGACAGATCGTTTCCATCGGCAGCCGAGATAGGGACGAGGTCGTCGTCGGCGTGATGGATCGCGACGTGATCCGCCAGGTGCGCGACACCTGGCAGTTCTACCGCGACCGCCGGCCCGACGCGTACGACGAGATGGTCTCGCCGTGACGCAAGTGCAGGTCGGCGACGTCGTGGTACTCGCCGATGCCGCCGAAGCGGCGGCTGCGCAGAATCATTCGATGTGGAACGAGGACCTGCGGCCATGCTCACTAGCCGAGCATTCGTGGCCCGCGTCGAAGTTTGCGTCGTTGTGGATCGGCATGTGCATCTGCTTGCCGACGTACTCGCTCGCGGCATCCATGATTGCGCTCGGCATGAACTGGTGGGAGGCCGTGCTCACGATTCTCGTCGGAAGCACGATCGTCATGGGCGCGATTCTCCTCGTCTCGCACGCGGGAACGAAGTTCGGTATTCCATATCCCGTCTTCGCGCGTCTGTGGTTCGGCACGCGCGGCGCCCACGTTCCAGCGCTCGCGCGCGCGGTCATCGCGGCGGGATGGTTCGGCATCAACTCGTGGTTCGCCGGCCAAGCGCTCGACGCAATCTTGACGCGAATCGTGCCGTCGTGGACTGGCCTGTCCTGGCACCTCGGCATCGCGTTCGCAATCTTCTGGGCCGTCAACGTGCTCATCGCCATGCGCGGCCCGCAGGCGATTGGGAGGCTCGCGCAGGTCTCCGCTCCGACGCTCGCGGTCGGCGCCATCGCACTCTTCGTTTGGGCGATCCATGCGACCGGCGGCTTCGGGCCGCTGCTCGCGCAACCGGCGAAGATTCACGGCTCGGCTTTCTGGGCGAGCTTCGCTCCGTCGGTCGTCGGCGTCATCGCATTCTGGGCGACGCTCGCGCTCAATATTCCCGATTACACGCGATACGCGACCTCGCAACGCGCGCAGGTTCGCGGACAGATTTTCTCCATGCCGCTGACGATGGCGCTCTTCTCCTTCGTCGGTATCGTCGTGACGTCCGCGACCGTCGCGGTCTTCGGAACCGCGCTCTGGAACCCGGTCGAGCTCATCGTGAAGTTCCCGACGCCTGTCGTCGTCATCGCGGGCATCATCATCATTCTTTCGTCCGTTACGATCAACGTCGGCGCGAACGTCATGGCGCCGGCGCGCGCATTCGAGAACCTCGCGCCGAAGCACGTGACGTTTGCGCTCGGCGCCATCTTCACGGGCTTGCTCTCGCTCGTCATGCAGCCGTGGTATTTGCTCTCGAGCTTTACGAACTACATCTTCGTCTGGCTCGGCGCCTACGGCGCGATGCTCGGTGCGTTCGACGGAATCGCGATCGCCGATTACTGGCTCGTGCGCAAGCGCCGCCTGGATTTGGCGCAGCTCTACGCACCCAAAGGCGTCTACGGCTATGCGGGCGGTGTCAATCCGTTTGCACTCGCGGCTCTGGCGATCGGCTGGCTCCTCGCGATCGGCGGCGCGGTCGCGCTCGACCCGCACCACCCCTGGGCCGGTGGCCTCAACGGCTTCTTCACGCGCGTGTCGTCCGGCGGCTGGGTTTTGAGCTTGGCCGGCGGCCTCGCCGCGTATGCATTGCTGATGCAGGGCAGCCGCTCGCGCATCTCGCAACAAGAGTACGACGCGATCACGCGCGTCGAAACCCACCTTCCCCATCCCGACGTGACCTGGGCGGCACCGGAGGTTCCTTGACCGTGAAAACGATGCAGAACAACGCGGAGCGCGCGAAGCGCCACCTCTTCCCCGCGCAGCAAACGTATTACGAGCAACCACTCACGCTCGTCGGCGGCGACGGCTCGCACGTGCGCGACGACGCCGGCAACGAGTACCTCGATGGATTCGCCGGAATCTGCACGAACACGCTCGGCTACGGCGACACGCCCGTCGCGCAAGCGGTGGCGGACCAGGCGAAGGAGCTCATTCACACCTCGACGCTCTACCTCAACGAGCCGATGCTCGATCTCGCTGAAAAGATTGCCGAGATCGCGCCGGAGGGCATGACGAAGTCTTTCTTCTCCAACTCCGGGTCCGAAGCGAACGAGATGGCGACGCTCATCGCCCGCACGTCCAAGAAGAGTGTCGATCTCCTCTCGCTCGATCACGCGTACCATGGGCGCACGGCGTACACGGTCGCGCTCGCGGGGCAGAGCCAATGGCGGAACTTCGCTACGCAGATGCCGCACGTCGCGTTTCTTCCCAATCCGTACTGCTATCGCTGCCCGCTCGGCATGACGTACCCGTCGTGCGAGATCGCGTGCGCGAAATACGCGAAGCGCGTCGTCGAGTCGCAGACCGACGGCGCCCCCGCTGCAATGATCGCGGAGACGATCTCCGGCGTCGGCGGCATCGTCGCGCCGCCGCTCGAGTATTTCAAGGTGCTCAAAGAGACGCTCGCACCGTACGGCACGTTGCTCATCGCGGACGAAGTGCAAACGGGATGGGGACGCCTTGGCGACGGCTGGTTCGGCATGGTCTCTTCCTACGGCGTCGTTCCGGATATGATCACCTCGGCGAAAGGTCTCGCCAGCGGCTTCCCGATCGGCATCACGATCACGCGACCGGAGCTGGCGGACACCTTCAAAGGCCCGCACATCAACACGTTCGGCGGAAACCCGGTGGCAACGCGCGCGGCACTCGTGACCATCGACGTGGTCCAGAAGCGCGATCTCATCGCCAACTGCAAACGCCAGGGCGAGGCGTTGATGGCGGGGTTGCGCGACCTCGCGACGACGTTTCAGTCCATCGGCGAGGTGCGCGGCAAGGGCCTGATGATCGGCGTCGAGCTCGTGCAGGATCGAGCGAGCAAGCGCGTCGCGCCCGATCTTGCAACGAAGATGCTCGAGCAGATGCGCGAGCGCAAGGTGTTGATCGGCAAAGGCGGCCGGTACGGGAACGTTCTGCGCATCCAGCCGCCGTTTGTCTTCGACGACGGTGACGTGCGCGAGTTCCTCGACGCGTTCAAAGACTCGCTCGCCGCACTTCGGTAAGACGCTTTACACCTTCGGCCACGGGACCGCGAGCGCGCAGGAGCTTGCTGCGCTGATTCGCGGCGCCGCGCTCGAGCACGTCGTCGACGTGCGCACCATTCCGAAGAGCCGTCGTCTCCCGCACGTGTGGGAGGCGGAGATGGCGCGCTGGGTCCCCGAGCTCGGCGGCGCGGCCTACTCGCGAAGCCCGGCACTCGGCGGATTTCGCAAACAACGACCCGAGAGCCCAAATACGGCGTTGCGCAATCCGTCGTTTCGCGCATACGCGGATTATATGCAGACGCCGGCATTCGTCGAGGCGCTCGACACGCTCTTGACGGACGCGTTATTGCACAAGACGGCGGCCGTGTGCTCCGAGACTCTTTGGTGGCGTTGTCACCGGCGCCTAATCGCAGACGCTGCCGTACTGCTGCGAGGCGTCGAGGTGCGGCATCTCATGCACGACGGCACGGCGAAGCAGCACGTTCTCACCGCCGGCGTCCGGCGTCTCGGACACGACATGCTTGCGTACGACGTGCAGGCGTCGTGACCGCGTAAAAGGAGTTTGGTCGGGCCGACTGGATTCGAACCAGCGCTCTCAAAGCCCCCAGCTTTGCGCGTTAACCAAGCTACGCTACGGCCCGACGAGCCACGAATGTTCGCGTCAGGCGGGAGAGAACCCGCCCGGGCCGTTTGGCCGAACCGAAAAGGGAACGCGCCATGCATCCTCGCAGCGGCCGTCGACTTCGACGCGCCACTCGTAGCGCGCCCCAGGGAGCAACGGCATCGGCGGAAAGTTCACCGCGAAGCAACCGTCGAGCGCCGTGCCGGGTACCAATCCCGCCGGCCGGCCGGCTTCGAAGGCGAACGGGACCTCGACGCTCTGATCCACGCCGTCGGGGCCCGTCGGCAAGCGCACGGGGTGACCGTCTGCGTCCACGAGCACGATGCGAATGTTGAAACGACGGTTTGCATCGGCCCACGGAACGGAGAGCTTGAGGGCTACGGCCATCGGTGCCGGCTGCGGTCCGGTAATCGACCAGCCGCCTCCGAGAACGTACAGCTTGCCTCCGACGGCCTGCGCGGCGTCGCAAAGCAGGATCGTGACGAGCATGCCTGCGTTGGAGTGTGAGAGGTCCGTTTCAGGACCTCTCACGTCTTACTTCCGTCGGGAACCGCCGACGGCGTCCTTGAGGGACTTCCCGGCAACGAACGCCGGCACTTTGCGTGCCGCAATCTTGATGCGCTCGCCCGTCTTCGGGTTGCGTCCCTCGCGCGCTTTCCGCGACCGAACGACGAAGCTTCCGAACGGCGTGAGTGCGACGCGGTCGCCTTTCTTCAGCGCCGCTTTTATTTCGTCAAGGATGAGATCGACGATTTGACCGGCTTGGCGCTTTGACAACTCGCCTTCGTCGGCAACGGTATCAACGAGATCGGCTTTCGTCAAACTTTCTATCTCCTTCATAACGCGGGAACCGTAATTCCCGCTTCGCAGGCAGGTCAGTGCTTCCTCCCGCGCTTGCGGGCAGCCCGCCTCATTTCCCGCTGATTTCTCGCACGGCACGCAGCGCCAAGAGATAGGAGCGCAGCCCGAAGCCGCTAATGCTTCCCGCGCACGCCGCGGCCGTAACGCTCACGCGGCGATACGGCTCTCGGGCTGCGATGTTGGAAAGATGCACCTCGACGACGGGTATCCCGATGGAAGCGACGGCATCGGCAATTGCATGCGAGTAGTGCGCGTACGCTCCAGGATTGAGCACGACGGCATCGTACTCGCCGCGCGCCGCGTGCAGCGCGTCGATAATGTGCCCCTCGCCATTGTGCTGCACGCATCGCACCTCGGTCCCGAGTTGGCGCCCCTCCTGCACGAGCGCTGAATCGATCTCGGCGAGCGACTGCGATCCGTAGATCTCCGGTTGCCGCTCGCCAAGCAAGTTCAGGTTCGGTCCGTGGATCACCAGAACGCGCATCGCTCGTTGCCTTCTGGGAGGAAATGCCGCAGCCCTCGGCCGAGACCGAGCGGTGCCCGACCGCATTTCGAGTCTCTACGCCCCTTCTGCCGGCATAACCGTGATCGGGACGGTCGTCACCGATCTCGTGCGTGCTATCCGCGATCGTCACGACCTCTCTCCCGTCGCAACCGCTGCCGTCGGGCGGCTCGTCGCGGGTGCGGTGCTCTTCGGCGCGGGCTTGAAGGGCAGAGAACGCCTCTCGATCCAGATCGCGTCCGACGGTCCCATCGAAGGGCTCTTCGCCGATGCATGGCTGCTCGACGAAAACACGGTAGGTGCCCGTGGCTACGCGCGCAATCCCCACGTGGATCTGCCACTGAACGCGCGCGGCAAGTTCGACGTCGCCGCCGCACTTGGCTCCGGCTCACTTCAGGTCACCAAAACCTACGAAGTGGGCAAGCCGTACATGGGAATCGTCGCGTTGCACTCCGGTGAGATCGCCGAAGACCTCGCAGCATATCTCGTTCGCTCGGAGCAGATCCCGAGCGCGGTCGCGCTCGGCGTGCTCGCAAATCCTGCAGGCGTCATTGCGGCCGGTGGCATCCTCGCGCAGGTCCTTCCCGGCGCGGACGAGCGTGCCGTGCTCGAGCTCGAACGGCGCGCGCAGTCGCTCCCGCCGGTCACGCAGCTCATGAGCGACGGCGCCGATGCGGATGACCTCGTACGCGCCCTTGCCGGCGATCTCGAGCTGCACGAGCATCGGCGCCTCGCCGTTACGTTTGCGTGTCTGTGCTCGCGCGACAAGGTCGAGGCCGCGCTCGTCGGGCTCGGTGCGGAAGACTTACGCCAAATGGCGCGGGAGAACGACACGACGCACGCGAGCTGCGAATACTGCAAACACGACTATACTTTTGCCGCCGAAGAACTCGTGGCCCTCAGCCAGCGCGTGAGCTAACGTTAGGGCGACAGGCGCGCGTTTACCCGCGCAAACCTCCGCGCTCCAATCGACACCCGCACCGGCTCGGCCCACCATTGCCACTCTGCGTTGGGATCTCGTATCACGGCGCCATCGATGCGAACGCCGCCACCTTTGATGAGGCGCTCTGCCTCGCGTTTGCTGGCCGCGAGCCCCGAAGCAACCAGCACGCTGCTGATGAGCGGCGTACTCGTGTCGACGATGCTTTCGGGCGCATCGTCCGGGAACTCTTTGCGCTGTACCGTCCGCTCGAAGTACTCGCCCGCGGCCTTCGCGGCCTCGATCCCGTGATACCGCGCGACGATCTCCTGCGTGATTCGCTTCTTCGCCTCCATCGGGCTGAGCCGGTCGTTCTGAAGATCGGCTTGCAGCTGCTGCACGTCGGCCTCCGAACGGAATGCCGCATATCGTGCGTACGTCGGGATCAATGCGTCCGGTAACGACATGAGCTTCCCGAACTGCGTCTGCGCCGGCTCGGTGACGCCGACGTAGTTGCCCAGCGACTTGCTCATCTTCTGCACGCCGTCGAGCCCCACGAGCAACGGCACCATTGCGCAGATCTGCGGCGGCTGGCCGAGCTCACGCTGGTAGTGACGGCCCATGAGCAGGTTGAACAGTTGATCCACGCCGCCGAGCTCGACGTCCGCCTTGACGACGATCGAATCGTACGCCATCGCGACCGGGTAGAGCAGCTCGTGCAGCGAGATCGGATCGCCGCTCTCGTAGCGATCGCGAAAGTCGTTGCGCTCGAGCATCTGCGCGACCGTGGTCTTTCCGGCGAGCGTCACGAGCTCTTCGACCGAAAGCGCACCGAGCCACTCCGAGTTGTACCGAATCGTAATGCGCTCCAAGTCGAGCACGCTGGACGCCTGCTGCCGGTAGGTCTGCATGTTCGCTTCGATCTCGTCGCCGGTCAGCTGCGGACGCGTGACTTTCTTTCCGCTGGGATCGCCGATACGCGCCGTGAAGTCGCCGATGATGAGCGTCACCGCGTGACCGCTCTCGGCGAAGCGCTGAAGGGCGTGCAGCACGACCATGAAGCCGAGGTGAAGATCCGGGCTCGTGGGGTCTATTCCGAGCTTGACGTTGAGCGGCCGCCCGAGGCGAAGGCGTGCGCGAAACTCGTCGCTGGTTTCGACGTGCGCGAAGCCATCGAGCAGATACTCTGCGTCGGCGAAGTGCTGAGGTCGGTTCATCGATCGTTCAGGTCGATGATTGTCACGCCGTGCGAGCCCTCCTCCTCGTTACCGTACCGCACGCTCGCGACGGCGGGGTGCGCGCGTAGGAACTCTTGCAAGCCCCGGCCGAGCATGCCCGTCCCTTTCCCGTGGATAAGGCGCAGCGGCGAGCTGCCCGCGAGGAGCGCTTCGTCGATCCAGCGATCGACGAGCGGCTCGGCGTCCGCGTACCGCTTCCCGCGCACGTCCAGCTCCGAGCGCGCGGACGCTGCGGCATCGAAACGCGCGCTTGCGCCGGCTGGCCGGTATTGCTCCATGCCGCTGAGGGGAAAAGCGACGCGTTCGCGCGGTACCGCATCATCTTGGACCTCCCGCATGCCCAAGTCGCGATGCATCTGCTCGAGCGTACGCGAAAGCGCGGCACTCTGCGAGGGCGTCAGACGCGAGCGCTTGGCGTTCTCGGGCGAGCGGCGTTGCAAATCGGTCATGAACTCGCGCAGTGCCTGCTGCAACCGTTCCTCCGCGCGAGCTGCGAATCGTTCCTGCTCCACCCGTAGTTCGGCAATACGGCGCTCGAGCCGCTCGCGTTCGGCAGCGCTCGCGCGGCGCTCGTCCGCTAGCGTCACGCGCTCGCGCTGCAGCTCTGCGTTACGCGCGGAAAGCTCCGCGAGCGCGCGCTCGTACTCGCGTTCTTCCAATGCCAAGAGGCTCTCTGCGCGCCTCACCACCTCTTCTGCGATGCCACGCGAGCGCGCTAGTGCGAACGCAAAAGACTGGCCTGGCGAGCCGACGTCCAGTTCGAAGGTCGCGGAAAACGTGCGCGGATCGAAGCGCACGCTCGCGTTCGCCGCGCCCTCCGCGGCGTGTGCAAAGAGCTTGAGCTCGGTCGCGTGCGTACTGACGACCCCGCGCGCCCGTGCGACGAGCAGGTGCTCGAGCATCGCTGCCGCGAGCGCTGCGCCGGCGGAAGGCTCGGTGCCCGCACCGATCTCGTCGACGAGGAAGACGGTGGTTTCGCTCGCGGTGGCGAGGATCTCGCGCATTCTATCGAGATGCGCGGAGAACGTCGAGGCGTTCTCGACGATGGACTGCTCGTCTCCGACGTCCGCGATCAGGTGCGTGAACCGCCCGATGCGGCTTCCCTCTGCTGCCGGAACCTGCATCCCTGCGTAGGCCATCGCCAAGAACAGCCCGACCATCTTCAGCGTGACCGTCTTGCCGCCCATGTTCGGACCGCTGATGACGAGCAGCCGCGTCGCGTCGTTCAGCGTGAGCGATTGCGGCACCGCACGTTCGCCGAGCAGGGGGTGGCGACCGCGCGCGATTTCGAGCAACGGTTCCTCGTCGAGCACCGGCGCGACCGCATCGAGTGCGATCGCAAGGCGTGCCTTTGCGACCAAGAGGTCGATGGCGGCGAGCATCTCGACGTTGTCTTCGATCTGGGCTGCGTTTTCACCGACGCCGCGCGAGAGCTCCCCGAGGATCCGTTCGATTTCGTGCTCCTCCTCGAGTCGCAGCGTGCGCAAGCGATTGTTCGCTTCGAGCGCTGCGAGCGGCTCTACGAATAGCGTCTGCCCGCTCGCGCTCGTATCGTGCACGATGCCGGGAAACCCATGCGCGAACGCCGCTTTGATCGGCACGACGAACCGGCCGTCGCGAATCGTCACGACCGCATCCTGAATCACGTTGGCATACTTCGGGGCGCGCAAGATCGCGGCGACGCGTTCGCGGCCCTCTTCCTGCGCCTGCTTCACGCTGCGGCGAATGCGCCCCAGCGCCGGCGACGCTCGATCGAGGATGACGTCGCGTTCGTCAATTGCATTCGCGAGCGTCCTGCGTAACGGCTCGAGCGACGCATACGCACCGCCGATCTCCCGCAGCGTCGCGTCGTCGCGCACCGCGCGATACGCGGCAGCCGCTGCCGCGACAGCCTCGCCTACCAAACGCAGCTCTCGCGGCGCGAGCACCCGGCCTTGCTCGGCCGCCACGGTCAGCGGGTGCGTCTCGACCGCAGGCAACGCGTGCAGATCTGCCGCAGCGACGAGCTCGCGCGCGGCCGCTGTTCGTGCTTGCTCGGCGCGCACGCGTTCGAACGCGTCGTCCGGAAGCAGCGACTCCGCGTAGCGTCGCCCGCGTTCCGTGCGCGTTGCAGAGACGACGCGTTCGCGCACGGCGGAGAACTCCAGCGCCTCGAGCGTCCGCTCGTCGGCAAACGGCATCGGCTTACGAAGCGCCGAGGCGCTTCTTCACGAGTTCGGCGACGAGCGCTGGATCGGCCTTCCCCCGCGACGCCTTCATCACTTGACCGACGAGATATCCAGCGACGCTCGTCTTTCCGCTGCGATAATCGGCAACCACGTCGACATGCTTCCCAAGCACCTCTTCCACGATCGCGTCGACTGCTGCGGGGTCGCTCGTCTGCGCGAGTCCTTCGCGCTCCACGATGGCCTTCGGGGAGACTTCTCCAGCCCACATCCGCTCGATGAGCTCTTTTGCGATCTTCG
Source organism: Candidatus Dormiibacterota bacterium (assembly GCA_035532035.1). NCBI lineage: Bacteria > Bacillati > Candidatus Dormiibacterota > Candidatus Dormiibacterota bacterium. The sequence goes on along the minus strand of DATKRS010000003.1, from coordinate 31,631 downwards.
AGTTGATCGTCTTTCCCTCCACCAGCGCGATCACCTCACAGAGTGCCTCCGGCGCGATCGGCGAGTCGGCAACCGGAGTTCCGGTCTCGTTCGCGAGTCGAGAAAGCTCTCCCAAGACGAAGTTCGTGCTCTGCTGCGGGTTGCGGCTGAGCTCGACGACGCGATCGAAGTACCGTGCGAGCGACGGATTGTCGATGAGCTGCGTCGCCGGCTTCGCGCCGAGATCGTACTTGCCCGTGTAGCGCTCGAAGCGTTGCCAGGGCAGCTCCGGAAGCTCTCCACGCATGCGCTCGACGTCGGCTGCAGAGATTTCCAGCGGCACGAGGTCGGGATCCGGGAAGTAGCGATAGTCGTGCGCCTGCTCCTTGCTGCGCATCGGATGCGTGACGCCGCGAATCTCGTCCCAGCCGCGCGTCTCCTGTACGACGCGCTCACCGCTCTCCACCAGCGTGACCTGACGGGCGATCTCGCTCTCGATCGCCCGCTGCACGGAGCGAAATGAGTTCATGTTCTTGATTTCGACCTTCGTGCCCAGCTCGCGTGCGCCGACGAGGCGTACCGAGACATTGGCATCGCAGCGAAGCGAGCCTTCCTCCATCTTTACGTCGCTCACGCCGAGCTCGAGGAGCGTACGCCGCAGGGAACCGAGATACGCAACGGCTTCGGTCGCGCTGTGCAGCTCGGGTGCGGAGACGCACTCCATCAGCGGCACGCCCGCACGGTTGAAGTCGACGAGCGAGTACGCGCTTCCGGCTATGCGCCCGTCGCCGGAACCGGCGTGGGTGGATTTTCCCGTATCTTCCTCGAGATGAATCCGCACGAGCGGACAGGCACCCGCCGTGCCGTCTTCCAGCCAATACCGCACCTCACCGCCGACGACGAGCGGCATGTCGTACTGCGATATCTGGTAGTTCTTCGGCATGTCCGGATAGAAGTAATTCTTTCGGTCGAACTTCGAGAACGCCGGGATATCCGAGCCGAACGCGACGCCGGCGAGAAGCGTCTGCTCGATCGCGACGCGGTTTGGAACGGGCAGCGCTCCCGGCAGCGCGAGGCATACCGGGCAGACCAGAGTGTTCGGCTGCGCGCCGAATGCATTGGCGCACCCGCAGAACATCTTCGTGCGCGTCTTCAGCTCGACATGACACTCGATGCCGATAACGGCTTCGTACGCGCTCACGATTCAGCGGCCTTCGGGATCGCGACTGCCGGCGCGTGCCTGCGAGCATGCTTCGTCGCGCGTTCGTACGCGTGCGCCGCCCCGAAAAGCAGCGCCTCGGCGAAGTGCGGCCCGGCAAGCTGCAAGCCGGCCGGCAGTGCGCGCCCTCCCTCGTGCACCCAGCCGCACGGAACGGAGAGCGCCGGGATTCCGGCAAGCGACATCGGGATCGTATAGTAGTCCATCAGGTACATACTGTACGGATCGCTCTTCGCGCCCAACGCGAACGCGGGGCAGCTCGTTGCCGGCGACGCGATGAGGTCGCATGAGGCAAAGGCCTGCGCGAAGTCTCGTGCGACGAGCGTGCGCGCTTTCTGCGCGCGGACGTAGTAGGCGTCGTAGTAGCCGCTCGAGAGCGCATGGGTGCCGATGAGAATGCGCCGCTTCACCTCGGGGCCGAAACCTGCGGCGCGCGTCCGCTCGTACATCGTTCCAACGTCGCCGGCTTCGACGTTCAGCCCGTAGCGCACGCCGTCGAAGCGCGCAAGGTTGGCAGAGCATTCCGCCGGTGCGATGAGATAGTACGTCGCGACGCCGTAATCGACCGTCGGTAGTGCGACCTCGACGAGCGACGCGCCGAGCGCCTCGAGGTCGGCGTAGGCACGCTCGTACACGCTCTTCATCTCCGCGCCGAGCGGATCGAGCGGAAACTCCCGCACGATTCCGATCCGTAGGCCGCGCAAGTCGTCGCGCAGCGCCGTCGCGGTGGGATCGACCGCACCGGCGATCGACGTGGCATCCATCGGGTCGTGCCCGGCCATCGCGTCGTACGCGAGCGCTGCGTCTTCGACGCTGCGCGCCAGCGGACCGATTTGATCGAGGCTCGAAGCGAACGCAATCAAGCCGTAGCGCGAGACGCGGCCGTACGTCGGTTTCAGGCCGACGAGATTGCAAAAGGCCGCCGGCTCACGAATGGAGCCGCCCGTATCGCTTCCCATGCCGATCGCCGCCTCGCGCGCCGCCACTGCGGCCGCCGAACCGCCGCTCGAGCCGCCCGGCACGCGTGCCGGGTCGTAAGGATTGCGCGTAACGCCCAGGGCGGAGTTCTCGCACGAGCTGCCCATCGCGAATTCGTCGAGATTGGTCTTGCCGATGGGAACGCAGCCGGCGTCGAGCATGCGCTGCACCGCCGTCGCGGTATACGGCGCAGTCCAGCGCTCCAACATCCTGCTCGCACACGTCGTGCGCGTGCCGCTCAGACACATGTTATCCTTGACCGCGAGCGGTACGCCGGCGAGCGGCAGCCGTTCACCACGCGCGACGCGTGCGTCCACGCGCGTCGCGGTCTCCCGCGCAACGTCGTAGAGCACGCGCAGATACGCGCCAACCCACTCGTCGACGCCGTCGGCTCGTGCGAGCGCGGCTTCCGTGACCTCTCGCGCGGAGACCCGTTTTGCATTGACGTCGCGGGCAATCTCGGCTGCACCGCGCTCGACGAGCTCGCTCATTCGACCAGAATCTTCGGAACGCGTACGAACGCACCCTGACGATGCGGCGCTTCACCGAGCACGATCTCGCGATCGAGCGAAGGCCTTGGCTCGTCTTCGCGCGCCACGTTGCGCGACTCGACGACTTGCGCCGTGGCGGGGACCGAGCCGACGTCGAGCTCGCCGAGTGCCTTCACGTGTTCGAGCAACGCGCCAAGCTGCGCGCCAAAGCGCACGACTTCTTCCTCGCTGAGCTCTATACGCGCAAGCTTTGCAACGTACCGAACGTCGATGCGCTCCGCCATTACTGCCTTTCCAAGACGACGAGGACTTCGACGTGGCCCGTTTGCGGGAACATGTCGAACGGCTGGATGCGACGCAGGGCGTATCCGTTGGATACGAGCTGCTTCAAATCCCGGGCGAGCGTCGCCGGATCGCACGAGAGGTATCCGATGTATTTTACTCTGGAGGCCGCAATTGCGCGCAGCGTGACGTCGTCGCTACCTTTGCGCGGCGGGTCGAGAAAGACGGCGCCGGCCGACGCGAGCGCCTTCGCTCCTTCCGGCGAGCGGACCCAATGCTCGACGAGCCCGATGCGGAAGCGCACACGCTCTTCCAGGTCATTCAGGCGCGCGTTCGCGCCCGCCTCGCCCACCGCTCGGCGGCTCTCCTCCACGCCGAGGACGCGCGCACCGTTCTTTGCGAAGAACAGCGAGAACGTGCCCATGCCGCAGTACAGGTCGACGACCTCGTCCGCGCTGCCGAGGTGTTCATGCAGCGCGTCGAAGATGCGCGCGACGACCTCGACGTTGATCTGAAAGAACGAAGCGGGTGAGACGCGATAGCGAATGCCGCCGATCTGCTCTTCGATCTCGGCACGCCCTGCCAGGACGCGATCATTTCGCCCGACGACGGCGTTGGCGCTACGCGGATCAAAGGAGTTGACGATGCCGACCACGCCGGGCAGCTCTGCCAGCAACGCGGGCGCCACCGTTTCGAGCGCTTCGTCGGGCTGCGCGGTCGTTACCGAGACCACGGCTTCGCCACGGTGCGCGTGGCGCGCGACCACGTGGCGCGCCTTTTCGAGCGCGACCGCAGCAGGAGCCTCGCTGCGCGCTCGCGCGAAGATCCCGATGAGATCGTCCAGCTGCGGCGTGACGACCGGGCAGCCTTCGACCGGCACGAGGTCGTGCGAGCGCGCGCGATAGAACCCGACCCGGGGTCCGGATGCGCCGCGCTCGACGACGAGCGCGACCTTGTTACGATACGCGCGCGGATTCCCGGCGGAGACCGTTTCGTCGACGGCGGCATCCGCGATGCCGCCGATACGCTGCAGCGCGGCACGTACCATATCGCGCTTCCAGCGAAGCTGAGAATCGTATGAAAGGTGTTGCACCTGGCAGCCGCCGCAAGTTCCGAAGACGGGGCAGAACGGCTTCGCGCGCTCCGGTACGATGTGGATGAGAGATTCGAGATCGGCTACGGCGTACGTCGCTTTGCGCGACGTAATGCGCACGCGTGCGCGCTCGCCCGGCAGCGGTCCGAAGCAGAACACCACGAGCCCCTCGGCACGCGCAACGGCCTGCCCGTTGGCTAGGAGGTCGGTGAAGACGAGATCGAGCTCGGTTCCGGGGGCGAGTGCCGCGGCGCTTTTACGCGCTACTTCGCTGTTCGTCAAGGGTCTTGAGAAGCTGGTTCGCCTCGTCGATCAACTGCTGAATGCGCCGGCTGGTCTCGTCGGGCTGCGGACGCCGTTGCAACGCAAAGCGCACGACGGCGAAGGCCGCGACGGCCGTCACCCCCGCGACCCCGATCCAGAGCAGGGTGCGCAAATGTTCTTGACTCGGTTTCGCCAACTACTAACTCCCTCGATGCTCGGGTCTCTTTTTCTTGCCCCGCCATGGGGTTCTTCCCGGTGATATCCAACCCCACCCTGTACCGGCGCGGTCAGCGCCTCCTGATTTTCGGGCTTGCGCTCTCGCTCCTCATGCATACGTTCGGGTTCCTGCTCTACGGCATGATCGCCGGCCGGGTCCCGTGGCTGCGTCCACCGGCCAAGCAAGAGCCGATCATCGTCCTCTCGTCCTCGACGACGATCTCCCACCGGCCCGTCCCGCAGCGGGCGCAGCCGACGGCGCGCTCCGAACGCCAAGTAACCCCCCGTCGCGCCCAGCAACCCCAGCGGCAACAACGACAAGAGCAACGACAACTGCAGCGCCAGGTCGTCGCAGCCGCCCCTCCCGTCCATCGCGAGATGACGTACGTCGTCCCGTCGGCGTCCCCGTTACCGCCGCCGCGGCCTTCGGCCGCTCCGCGGCGCGTGCGGCCGCAACCGCGTCCGCAAGGATTCGCTTCGCAACTGCAACGCGATCAACGGTTGTTCGCACGCGAAGTCGCGCAGCTGCAATCGAACAACAATCCGCTTAGCGTCGCGACGATTCCACCGCGACCAGCGTCCGCATACCGGCGCGTCTATTTCAACGTCAACGGCATGCAGCGTCACGTCGACGAAACGGCCGAAGGGGTGATTACCTCCGTGCGTGACTGGCAGGGCGGCAACGGGATTCGCTGTCATTACGCGCGGTACGACGTGGTCTTCAGCAGGGGTGGCTCGGAGACCGGATACATTCCCTGGCCGCTCTGTTATCCGGCCAACCGCGACGTGCTCGATCTTCCCGAAGGCTCGCCGGTTCCCGAAGAGTACCTCCTGCCGGGAACAGACTACGTCTTGCCGTCCGGGACGTACCTCACGCCGTTCCTGCGCTGGCTGTACGACCGCCGCACCCTGCCGTAGCGGTCTCTAGGAACCTGTCGGACTAACCTCCGATTTCGGAGAGCGCGCGCATTCGCGACGCCGGCTCGCCGAGGCGTAGATGGTGGCGCTCGGGTTTGATCGCCATCGAGCGCGCGAGCGTGGCAGCGAGCTCGTCGCGCGTCGCACCGGCGCGTAGCTGCGTGCGAAGATCGACGTGGTGATTTCCGAAGAGACAGAGCCGTAGACGGCCGTCCGCGGTCAAGCGAATACGGTTGCAGCGATCGCAATAGTCGTGCGAGAGCGGCGTGATGACGCCGATCGTCCCCGGCGCGCCGGGAAATGCGAAGTAACGCGCGGGACCGTTACCCCGAGGGCCGTCGACCGGCTCCAGATCGGCGATTCGTCGTATGTGCGCGAGGATCTCGTCGGCGCAGACGTACTCCTCGCGTTGCGCTTGCGCGTACTCCAGCACGGGCATCGCCTCGATGAATCGTACGGCAACGGGCAGCCGGCGCGAGAGCTCGGCGAAATCCGCTACCTCGTCGTCGTTGCGGCCGCGCATTACGACGCAGTTGATTTTCACGGGCTCGAGGCCCCGCGCGATTGCCGCCTCGATCGACGCAAGAACCCGGTCGAGACCGGGGCGCCGCGCGATGCTTTCGAAACGGTCCGGACGAAGGGTATCGAGCGAGACGTTGACCCGTCGCAGGCCGGCAGCGGCGAGACCGTCGAGTTGCTCTTCAAGCAGCAAGCCGTTGGTAGAGAGCGCGAGATCGTCGATGCCCGGAATGCGTGCGAGCATCGCGACGAGGCGCTCCAGATAACGGCGCAGGAGCGGCTCTCCGCCGGTCAACCGGATGCTGCGAACGCCCACCGAGGCGGCGGCTTCGACGATCTGCGCGATCTCCTCGTACGAGAGAATTTCGTCGCGCCGCAGCCACGGAAGCCCGCCTTCGGGCATGCAGTAGACGCAGCGCAGATTGCACTTGTCCGTGACGGAGATTCGCAAGTACTCGATCGGCCGCGCAAACGCGTCGGCTAGCTGCAGCATCGGGAAGTTAGGCTTCCCTACCTGAAGTCATGGGCCTGCACGCCGTCGACGACGCCCTCGCTGTCGAAGCTGCGGACCGTGCGCGCAAGCAGGTCGATGCAGCCGCCCTCCCTCTGAAGTTTCCCTTCGACGACGAGCATGGGTGAGGTGTGAATTTCGCGACGATAGCGCTCGTACACGTCGGGGCGCACGATGACGTTGACCAGCCCAGTCTCGTCCTCGAGCGTGAGAAAAACGAATCCCTTCGCCGTTCCAGGGCGTTGGCGCGTAATGACGAGGCCGCCGACGCGGCATAGCAGATTGCGCGGCATCTCCGAAAGGCGTGCCGCCGGGATGACGCGCAGCCGCTCGAGCTGCGCGCGAAAGTGTTCGACGGCTTGGCCCTTGGGCGTGACGCCGGTCGACCACAGATCGAAGGCTGCGCTCTGCTTCGAGTCGAGTGCGGCAAAAGCGACCTGCGGTTCCTCGACGTCCATGAGCTTGCCGAGCGCACCGCGTGCCTCGCGCTCGTCGAGCGCGCGCAGCGCCCACATCGCTTCGCGCCGCGACGCAAACCACGGTGCGAACGCTCCGGCGACGGCGAGGTTCTCGATCGCCTCCTTTTCGAGTTGCGTCCGGCGCGTGAAATCGACGAGATCGCAAAAGCCGCCGCCGCGCAGCGCCGCCTCGAGCCGCGCGCGCTGCGCTTCGCCGAGCCCGCGCACGAGATGGAATCCCAGACGCAACGCGCCGTCTCTCTCGACGTGCGACCAGTACTCGCTTGCGTTTACTTCCACCGGCTTGACGGCGACGCCATGACGCTTGGCGTCGTTGACGAGCACTTCCGTTGAATAGAATCCCATCGGCTGCACATTGAGAATCGCCGCCGCAAAGATCGCGGGGAAATGGCATTTTACATATGCCGACGCGTAGGCGAGCAACGCGAAGCTCGCCGCATGCGATTCCGGAAATCCGTAATCCGCAAAACCCTCAAGCATGTGAAAGAGCTGCTCGGCGGCTGCGAGGTCGATACCGTTTGCGGTCATGCCGTTCACCAAACGGTCCCGAATTGCGCCCATGCGCTCGCGCGAGCGCTTGTGCCCCATCGCGCGCCGAAGCACGTCGGCTTCGCCCGGCGTGAAGCCGGCGGCTTCGATCGCCATGCGCATGCCTTGTTCTTGAAAGAGCGGCACGCCGAGCGTGCGCTCGAGCACCGCTTTGAGCTTGGGATGAGGATACGTCACCGGCTCCAGCCCCGAGCGCCGGCGCAGAAATGGATGGATCATCTGCCCTTGAATCGGCCCCGGACGAATGATCGCAACCTGCATCACGAGGTCGTAGAAGCAGGCCGGCTTCATGCGCGGGAGCATCGACTGTTGCGCGCGCGATTCGATCTGGAAGACGCCGATCGTATCGGCCCGCTGAATCATTGCGTACGTCTCGGGATCGTCGGGGGGAATCGTATGCAGCGCAAGAGGAGGCTGCGCAGCAGGAGCGAGTCTTGGATGACGAGCGGCGAGCGTCTCCGATGCCGACGCACGCTCCTCTCCCTCGCGACCTTCTCGAGCGTATCGGTTATGCAGTGCGAAGGCTTCGCGTAATAACGAGAGCATGCCCAAGCCGAGCAAGTCGATCTTGATGAGGCCGAGCTCTTGCAGATCGTCCTTGTCCAATTGCACGATCGTGCGATCGCGCATCGTCGCCCACTCCACCGGCGCAACGCGCACGAGCGGATCGCGCGTGATCACCATGCCGCCGGAGTGAATGCCCATGTGGCGCGGAAACGCACGCATCCTCGTACAGAAGCTCGCAAGCGGTTCGGGCAGTGCCTCTCCCGACGCATAGTCGCGAGCGAGGGCCTCAACGTCCTGAAGCGTGACACCGAACGCCTTGGCGACATCGCGGAGGGCGGAGCGACCGCCGTAGGTGATGACCTCCGCCGTCATCGCGGCATTCGTCCGGCCGTAACGCTCGTACACGTACTGGATGACGCGCTCGCGATCCTGATGCGCGAAGTCGATGTCGATGTCGGGAATCTCGTGCCGCTCTTCGGACATGAAGCGCTCGAAGAGCAACTTCATTCCAATCGGATCCACGGCGGTGATGCCGAGCACGTAGCAGACTGCGGAGTTCGCAGCGGATCCTCGACCTTGGCAGAGCACGCCGAGCTCGTGCGCGGCGCGCACGATATCCCAGACGATGAGGAAATAGCCGGCGAGATCCATCTTTGCGATGATGCCGAGCTCGTATTCCAATTGGCGCTCCACCTCCGAGCGCAGCGGCATACCGTAGCGTTCCGCCGCCCCGCGTGCGACGAGTTCGCGCAGATACGCGTGCGGCGTCGTGCCTTGCGCAACGGGAAAAAGCGGGAACTGCCCCACGATACGCCCCAGACGGAACGCACAGCGATGCGCGATTTCGATGGTCGCGTCGACGGCCTGCGGGCAATCGGCGAAGAGACGACGCATCGCGCGCGCCGATTTGAGGTGATATTCGGCATTCGGACGCAGGCGGTTCTCTGCACGCGCCTGCTCCAGCGTCGTCGTTTCCCTGATGCATGCGAGCACATCGGCGAGCAGCGCGTCGTCTTTGCGCGCGTACGCAACGCCGTTCGTCGCAACGACGGGAAGGTGCAGCGCGCGCGCCAGCGCAAACAGCCGGGCAGTGCGGCGCTCCTCCTCTTGCGTGAAGTGGCGTTGCAGCTCGAGATAGAGCGCTGCCGGGAATCGGTCGCGCAGCACGAGTACGCGCTTGCGCGTTGCGTGCTCGCCTCCGACGAGCGCGACGAGCCCGCCGCTCCTCCCTTCCAGATCCTCGATGCGTAAGCGCGCGTCGCCTTTGCTGCCGCGGAGCTGCGCACGCGAGATCAGCTCGCAAAGATTCGCGTATCCCATATCGTCCTCGACGAGCAATACGATGCGTCCGCCCTCCTCGAAGGTCAGCTCGCTGCCGATGATGGCGTCGATGCCACAGGATCGTGCGTGCACGGCAAAGCGTACCGCACCGTAGAGCCCGTCGCGATCGGTGAGCGCGATCCCCGCCAAACCGAGCTCGGCGGCGCGCTCGATCAACTCTTCGGGATGCGAGGCTCCCGCGAGAAACGTGAAGTTCGAGGAAACGTGGAGTTCGGCATACATCCTTCGACGCGCTCGAGGATGGCGTTAATCGTAGGCGCCGCGAAGATACCAGTGCGCTCCCTGCCGGTAGACGCGCACGAGCGACATGTCGTCGAGCAGAACGTCGTATTCGTCGCGCGAGACCGGATCGTTCGCGAACCAGCCCTCTTCTATTCGCCACGGACCACCGCACGAGAGCACGCGGTGCGGCCCGACGTAGGCGAGAACGCCCTTCTCCACGCGGACGGCAATCTCGCGGACGGCGAGCAGCCGAAGCTGCGACAGCAACGTTTCGTCACGTCGCTCTTTCGACTTCGCTCGCATCACGTGCTCGCAGAGTTTATCCCGAGCGCGCGAAGCGCGGTCGAGGGGCTCGGGACGACGCAGCGCAAACGGCTCGTACGAGAAACGGCGCTCGAGCGCGTGTGCCGCGCGGATGCGCGCGCGCCGCGGCGGTTCGCCGGTAATCACCTCCAGCCGCGCGATCGTCACCGCGACGGCGCGCGGATCGACATCGTCGGCGGGGAAGATCGGTAACGCCTCTCCGGCCTCTTCCAAGCGAACCGCGCGCAGACGCAATCCGACGATCGCACACGAGAACGCGCTGCCGGTGAGCTTCGCGCGCAGGATGTCGCCGAGCGTCTTTTCGTCGGAGCTGGGCGAGGCAACCGGTACGTCGATGCGCCGGTCGGTGCCGTCTTCGAGCTCCAGATCGAGATCGAGTGCACCGGCACGCTTCCCACAGCGTTCCAAATCTGCGCAGACGCGCGCGAGTACGACGCGCAACGCAAAGAAGAGCTGTGCCTCTTCTTCTACGCGGCCTTCGCCGAAGGCCGAAGCTTCGATGGCGACAGCATGCGCCCGAGGAAAGAACGGGGTGCGATCCTCGCCACGGGCGCAAGCGTGCCAATGCGCTGCATGCGGGCCAAAGCGCCGCACGAACGCTCCGTGCGGCAGTCGTGCGAGATCGCCGAGCGTCGTGACGCCGAGCAGGCGCAAACGCTCGCCTATGCGCTCGTCGACTGCGAGCAGATCGACGGCGAGCGGTGCGAGAAAGCAGCGTTCGGCGCCGGGTGCGCAGATCGTGCCGTCGCGCAGACGAGCCGCGGCGTAGGCCGCAAACTTGTTGGCGCCCGCGCCGATGCAGAGAGGAACGCCGTACGGTGCGAGGCACGAACGCGTCTGCTCGATCCAACGCAGAACGTCGCCCGGCACCCCTCGCATGTCGATATAGACGAGGCCGGGGCGAACGTCGTCGACGAGTGGCGAGACCGAATCGAGCGAATCGAGCATCGTTTCCCACGCCGGCTCCACTTGTGCAGCATCGGCCAGCACGCAAAGCAGCGTCGGCTCGGAGTGCGTTACGGCGAGCATGGTATCCGCACGCTTTCGTGGCGAACGTGGAAGCAAAACTCGTTGCCCGCCCGTTCGCAGCGCAGACGCAGCCCCGCGACCGCTGCCAGTTCCGTCTGTGCATGCATCGCGACGACGAGCAGCAACGCCCCGCTCTTGTGAGCGAGGCCCGCAAGGCGTACCCAGAGCGAGGAGCGCAGCGTGGGCGCATCGAGAGCGACGACGCCGCATGCCCGCGAGCGCAGCAACGCATCGGCGGCGCGCGCAGCAGCTACCGGCGCAGCGGCTGAGACGATCACGAGGCGCTCGAGCGCAACGCCCGCAGCGGCGAGATCGGGCGGGTAAAGCGCTCCGCTATCGATCACCGCCGCGAGGCCACGTTGCGTTCCCTGGGCGAGGAGGCGGGTTGCGAGCGCCCAACGCCCTGAGCCGGCAGGCCCCTCCAGCATCGTCAGCGTGCCTTTGGTGAAGCCACCGCCGAGCGCCCGGTCCAAGGCCGGAAGAGCGCTCGCGAGCCGCTCCCCTCGCACCGGCATGGCTGTGGAGCGCAGCCGCTCTCGCAGCTCTTCGAAGGCCAGTCTCGAGCTTGGCAAAGGGCGTGCCGGCAGACCCATGGGCCACCATGCTAATCGAACATACGTTCGATAGTCAATCCCCCCGCCGCTAGGGCGCTAGGGCTACCTGGGGTGCGGCGACGGCGTAGCAGCCCGGCGCGCGCACGAGTTCGCCGCCTCGACAATCGAATGGGATGCGATGTTCTCGCGCTCGTTCGTCTGCTGACGCACCCACTGCAAAGCGGCCGTCAAGCGCGAAAGCGGCGTGTTGCCGACCGACCCGGCGATGCCGGGAATCGAGAGCGGATCGATCTCGTACGGATTGGGGCTCAGGCCGGCCTGATCGTGGCCGGCGATCAGCGGGTTCGGCGTTGCAGGATTGGGCGAGTACGTCGTATCGTTCTGCGTGATCGCGTTGATGTTCCCGCCCGAGAGTCCTTCGTGCTGCATCTGCGCGAGCTGTTGCGTCTGCACGTAACCGTTGATGAGGTCCAACGATACGGCTTGCGTCGCGAGCGCTTTCAGAAGCTCGTTGCGCAATGCGTCGAGCCGGCGCTGGTCGTCCGTCTGCGGATTCGGTGGAAAGACGCTCGGGTCTTCGAGCTCGCGCTGCATTGCGAGAACGTTGTTTGCAAGCGGGCCAACGAGCTGCTCGAGATGATACAACGTGAGATCCCGCTCCGCCGTACTACTGTCTGCATCGCTCCCGGATTGGTTGACGTTGGCAAGATCTTGGTCGTACCGGTGAAACAACGGGGGGCTGTGAGCGATCGTGCGGTCGTTCTCCATCATCATGCCGATGACGGGCTTGATATGCCGCGCGAGCGCATCGCAGAGCGGGCTTGCTTGCCCGTGATAGATAACAGGCGGCGGTAGCGGCGTCTGATGCGCGGCGTGCGTGGGCCGCGGGTGAGGTGCGTTCGCGGGAGCGTGCGGAGACAGCACCGCGACGAGAGCGGCAAACCCAAGAACGGCGAGGATGCGAACGCGCATGCGATTCTTAGTCTACGACCAGAGCGGCCTCAGGTCCGCTTTTTCTCGCCCGGCGATGGCGAATCGCTCCGCACTCGTCATTTGACGTCGGCATCCGTGAAGCGACGGGATCAGGACAACAGAGACGCACCGTCCAAATCGTGGCGCTGCGGCGCGGAGATCACCATCGTCAGGTCCAGCAGGATGACGAGGCGATCACCGATCTTTCCTACCCCCTGAAGATAGTCCGCGCCCACTCCGGCGACCATCTCGGGCGCTTCCTCGATCGCTTCGATTGGGATCGTCAGCACTGCCGACGCGCTGTCGACCACGATGCCGACGCGCTTCGTGCCGACGTCGGTAACGATAATCCGCGTGCTCTTCGTCGGCACGATGCGCTCCATCCCGAATCGCGCGCGTAAATCGATGATGGGGATCAACTGACCGCGGAGATTGATAACCCCTTCGATGAAGTCCGGCGTCCGCGGAACGTGCGTGATCTCGGTCATCCGGATGATCTCTTGAATCTGCGAAATGTCGACGCCGTACTCTTCGGTGCCGATGTGGAAGGTCGCCACTTGAACGCTCTCTCCCACTTATGCCTCCGAAGCCGTCAGCTCGGTGCGCGCAATTTTCCCGCCGGCATAGGCATTGCTGACGAGGCCATGCACGTCGAGAATCAGCGAGATCGCGCCGCTGCCGAGAATCGTCGCTCCCGAGATTCCCGGGATGCGGCCGACCACGTCGGAGAGTGGCTTGATGACGATCTCCTGCTCGCCCTCGAAGGCGTCGACCACGAGGCCCACGTGGCGCCCCTGGATGCTCACGATGACGGCCATCGCCTTTTCCGGATCGCGCGGCGCCGGCAAGCCGAAGACGTCCGCTACGCGAATCAGGGGCACGATCTCATCGCGCAGCGTGACGACCTCGTTGCCCCGCACGGTGCGGATGTCGCCGATCTCCACGCGTTGCGATTCGGTAACCGCGTCGAGGGGAATCGCGTAGAGCTCCTTACCGACGCGCACGAGGAGCGCGGAAATGATAGCGAGCGTCAGCGGCAGTTTGATTTCGAAGTACGTGCCGAGCCCGGGCTCGCTGCGCACCTGAAAGAGCCCTTTCAAGCGCGCAACCGTCTTGACCACGACGTCCATGCCGACGCCGCGCCCGCTCAAGTCCGAGACGGCGTCTGCCGTCGAGAAACCTGGGCGCAGGATGAGGTCCACGAGCTCTTGGTCGCTCAAGCGCTCGTCGCGAGCAGTGATGCCCGCGGCAACGGCGCGGCTGCGAACGCGCTCGCGATCGATCCCCGCACCGTCGTCCGACATCTCGATGACGATCTGATTTCCAGCATGGTAGGCGTTGAGCGAGATCGTTCCGGTGCGCGGCTTGCCAGTTGCCTCACGAATGCTCGGCGACTCGATGCCGTGATCGACGCAGTTGCGCAGCAGGTGCATCAGCGGTTCGCCGATGTCGTCGACGATCGTTTTATCGAGCTCGGTGCTCGCGCCGGCGATCTGCAGCCGCACGTCCTTCCCCCGCGTGCGTGCGATGTCGCGCACGATGCGCGGAAAGCGCTCGAACACCCGTCCGATCGGCACCATCCGCACCTTCATGAGCGACTCTTGGATCTCGCCACTCGTCCGCGCGAGCAATCCGACGCTCTCGACGAGCGCTTTGCACGCAGGATCGTCGCCCGCTCGGGCGAGGGATGCGGCAATCTCACCGATCCGCGTGCGATTGATGACGAGCTCCCCAACGAGATTCAAGAGATGATCGAGGCGCTCGATGTCGACGCGAACCGTCGGCCGGCGCCCGGGGCCGGGGAGTTGCGGCGCGAGGGCGGCGGGAGATTCACCCGCGAGCATACGCGCAACGTCGGCTTCGAACGACTCCGCGGTCTCCATCGTGTCGCGCGCGTGCGCGACGCCGCCGAGCCGGTCGAGGAACTCGCGCAGGCCCGTCGGCGGAGGTGCGGCCGCGAGCGACGACGCGACCAGCGTCGTGAGCAGGTCGCGGCCGGTGAAGAGCAGCTCGACGCAGGAGTCGGAGAGCGGGATCTGCTCCGTGCGCAAGAGATCGCACAGGCTTTCCAGACCGTGGGCGAGATCGGCGACGTCCGCGAAGCCCAACATCGCCGCGTTGCCCTTGATCGTGTGCAATGCGCGAAAGAGTGCGTTGACGACCTCTGGATTCATGCTTGCGGACTTCGAGGATTCCTCGAGCCGCAGGACGTCGGCGTCGATGCGATGGAGCAGCTCCTCCGCTTCGTCGCGAAAGTATGCGACGAACTCCGCGCGGTCGAAGGGCTCGTCAGGCATCGCGGAGGCGTATTTCGGCTCGCTCGGGCCGCTCTCCGCTTCCGCTCGTTACGCTACGCCGAAGACCGAGAGGAGCGGCTCGAGCGAGCCCGCGTCGGGAATGAAGACGAACTCGCCCCCAATCGACGCGCTCTTGTCGAGGAAGAGGCTCTCGACGAGAAAGACGTCTTGGTCCGGCAAGATCGACATGAGGCTGTGGAACGTCGCCTGGACGCTCCCATAGGACAGCGTCGGCACCGACGGTTCGAGCCGGGTCGACGTGAGGTGCACGATTGCCGAGAGGTACGATCCGGCAACGATGTTGCCCAGCTCCTTGAGCGTCGACTCGGCGATCGAATCGTAGATCGTGATTTCGCCGATGACGCGCCGGATGAAGCGCGAGACAAACTCCACCGCTTGGCTGCGATCGAAGAGCACGACGATCTGCCCCGGCGCGTCGCCCCGCACGTACATGTGCAACGCCGCTACCGACTCCTTCAGGTGGCCCATGCGGCCGGCGAGATCGCGAAACTTGACGATGTCGATGCGTGGATCGACGAGCGCGATCTTCGTGTTGAGCAGCTGCGAGAGTGCCGTCGCGGCGTGACCGGCGCCGATATTGCCGATTTCCTTCAGCGCGTCTTTTTGCAGCTCGGTGAGCGTAGGGGCTGCGATCATGCAAGTACCTTGTTGAGCGTTTCGACGATTTTCGGCGGCTGGAACGGCTTCGTGATGAAGGACTTCGCACCAGCCTGAATCGCCTCGACGACCAGCGCCTGTTGCCCCATCGACGTGCACATGACGATGCGCGCCGCCGGATCGTGTGAAAGAATCTGCCTGACCGCAGCAATGCCGTCCATCTCGGGCATGACGACGTCCATCGTGACCAAGTCGGGGCGAAGCTGAACGTACTTCTCAACGGCTTCCACGCCATTCTGCGCTTCCCCGACGATTTCGAAGCCGCTCTTGGCGAGAATTCCCTTGATCATCATCCGCATCACGACGGCATCGTCGACGATGAGGACTCTCCGACTCACGCTACTCCCCACATTTCTAGCCATTCGGCCGTAGCCGCCGCCTTCTTTACGACGATGGCTCGACCGCTTGTAAAGCTTATGCAAGCCGCCCTGGGGGGATTGCCCTGTACGGCCTGCCAATAAGAGGGCTTGATCATGCCTTCTCCAAGGGGGAGCTCTTCTTGCAGCGTACGCTGGGCTTCATAACCGGCGCAGTAGGTGCCGCCATACTCCTCGCCGGATGCGGCAAAACGTACCCGGTCGGGGCAATCGCGCCCACGGCACCGCCGATCAAACCGTCCGTTACCAGCGTCTACACGCTGCCGACGCCGCCTGCCTCAGCACTTCCTCAGGGAATCGCTTCGGCTCCGAGCGTCTCGAACTGCGCGGCGGGCGTGATTTGGTTCACGGAGCAGAGCAATAACTCGATCGGTACGCTGAATCAGGCTGCGAAGTTCACGACCTTGCAACTGCCCAACGCCGGATCGCAACCCTATGGCATCACGTGCGGGCCTGACGGTCAGATCTGGTTCACCGAGTATGCGGGCAATCGGATCGGTCGCTACGACACGTCAACTGGAAACTTTGCCGAGTTCTCGATTCCGACGAGCTCGGCGCAGGCGACGTCGATCGTCCTTGGGGCCGACGGCGGACTGTGGTTCACCGAGTCCGGAACCGGCAAGATGGGTCGCGCCGACGCACAGACAGGCGCCATCACGGAGTATGCGACAGGCGGTACGACGCCGCTCGACGCGGCCGAGGGCTCGGACGGCAGCGTCTGGTTCACGCTCGAAGGCAGCAATCAGGTCGGCTCCATCACGACGGGCGGTGGCGTGACGCTCCACAACGTGAGCGCGGCATCGCAGCCGTTCGCCATCATCGCCGGCTCCGACCACGCGCTGTGGTTCACAGAACATGCCAGCGGCAAACTCGGGCGCATCGTGCCGAGCAACGGGGCCTTGACCGAAGTGGCGCTGACCGGATGCGCGTCTCCGGGTGCGCTGGAACAGGGCACCGATGGGAACTTCTACGTCCTCTGCAGCGGTGGCTCGCCCGTCGTCGTGCAGTACAACCCGCAGACGACGAAGCAGAAGTCGTTTGCGCTCAAGTCCGGATCGGTACCGCAAGAAGCCGTGATCGGGTTCGACAATAAGCTCTACTTCACCGATAGCGGCCTCAACGCACTCGATCAGTTCACGTATCAATAGCGTCCCGGACGACGGCCGCGCTTCCGCTGGCCACGAGCAGCTCGCGGTTGTCGATTCGCACGAGGTGCAGCGCAGCCTGGGGCGCGAGCGCAACGGTTTCCACGATCTGGATTCGCCGCGCTTCGTTGTTCTTTTGGAGGCGGCGCTGAAGGACGCGTCCGGCTAACGAGGCGGCTGCGAGCATCGCCGTCACGACGGCGAGCGCGAGAGCGTAACGAACGCCGAACTCCGCCACGAGCAGCCCGCTAGATTCCTTCGAGAAAGTTGTGCGCGAGGCGAGCGCCGTGCTCGCTCAGCACCGACTCGGGGTGAAACTGCACGGCATGCACGGGACGTTCCCGGTGCGCGATACCCTGGATGACGCCGTCTTCGCTGCGCGCCGTGACGGTGAGTTCCGCCGGAAGCGATTCGGGATCGAGCGCGAGCGAATGATACCGCGTTGCAATCAGCGGCGAGGGCAGGTCTTTGAAGACGCCGGTCCCCGTATGCTCGATGCGCGACGTCTTGCCGTGCATGAGGCGTGGAGCATGCTCGATCCGCGCGCCGAGCACCTCCCCGATCGCCTGTAACCCCAAGCACACGCCCAGCACGGGCATCCCGCTTTCGACGGCGGCTGCAATCGCGGAGAGGACCCGCGGAACCTCGCGCGGATGGCCCGGACCCGGACCGATCACGAGCGCCTCGTACCGCTCGAGCAGCTTAGGCGCGAGACGCGCGTCATCGCTGCGCACGACGTCGAGGTTCGCCCCCTGCGACGCCAGCAAATGCACGACGTTGTACGCGAATGAGTCGTAGTGGTCGACGTAGAGGACCTTCATGCGTCCACTCCGAGGACCTCACGGACGATGCGCGTCTTCCCGAGGATCTCGTCGTACTCGGCAGCCGGATCGCTGTCGGCCACGATGCCCGCGGAGGCTTGCCACCACGCGCGTCCGCCGTGCACGTGCACGCTGCGCAGCGTGATGCACGAATCGAAATCGCCGCCGTAGCTCCAGCGGCCGACACTTCCGGCGTAGAAGCCGCGCGTCACCGGCTCGAGTTCGTCGATGATCTGCATCGCGCGCATCTTGGGCGTTCCCGTGACCGTGCCGGCGGGAAAGCCGGCCCGAAAGAGGTCGAGCGCATCGCAGCCAGAGCGCAGCCTGCCGATGACGTCGGAGACGATGTGCATCACGTGACTGTAGCGCTCCACCTGGAGAAGCTCGTCGACGTCGATGCTGCCAACGTCGCATACCGAGCCGAGATCGTTACGCCCAAGGTCGACGAGCATGACGTGCTCGGCGCGCTCCTTCTCGTTGCTCAATAGCTCCTGTGCGATCCGCGCGTCGTCATCGTCGTTTTCGCCACGCGGCCGCGTGCCCGCGAGCGGGCGAATGCGTGCGCGATGCCCTTCGAGGCGAACGAGAAACTCCGGGCTCGCGCCGAGAAGCGTCCCAAACGGCGCGTCGACGTAGAACATATACGGCGACGCGTTGCGCCGCCGCAGGGCACGGTAGAGATCGAGCGCGTCGCCCTCCAACGCCGTGCCGAAGCGAATCCCGAGCTGGAGTTGATAGACGTCACCATCGTAGACGTGCTTCTTGACGGCATCGACGAGCGCCAGGTAACGATCGCGCTCGATGCTTTGGCAGACCGCGCCGGCGGCGCGAACGTCGCCGGGCAGCGACGGCATAGAGCGCTGCAGGCGGTCGACGTACCCGTCGATTCGGCGTTCGACCGCGCCGGCGTCGGCGCCGCAGCTCCAGATCGAGAGCGTGTCGGTGAAGTGATCGAAGATGAGCCAGCTGGCGGGGATCGCGACGTAGGCTGCCGGCATGCGAGGCACGTCTTGAACGCGGTCTGCCAGGTGCGCGAATGGCCGCGCCGCGTCGTACGAGAACGCGACGAGCGCTCCGCCGAGCGCGCCATCCCCGGCGGCGATGTGATGCGGCGCGATCCACGCGCGTATCTCGTCGAAGAGCGCGGTGCCGCCTTCGAACGCGCGCGCGTCGAGATAATCGACGCCGAGGAACGAGTAGCGCGAGATGCGCCCGCCGTGCTCGACCGATTCGAGCAGGCACGCGGGTCCGTTGCGGACGAGCGCGAGATACGCGCCGATCGGCGTGAAGACGTCGGCGGGGACGCGCCGCACGAGTGAGTGCATTTACATTTCCGGCCTTCGCTCGCGCGCGAGCCAAGCCTCGCGCCGGCGCAGCTCCAGCTTCTCGAGCACGGCGCGCTCCCGAGCGGCGGCCTGCAGCTCCGCGGCGGCGTGCAGGAAGGCGCGGCGGCGTTCCTCCTCGATCTTTCTGCGCACCTCGAGCAGCGGCTCGAGGCTGAAGCGCCGTTCACCCATCGTTCGGCTCGTCACGCGTCTACGGCGAGCGACTAGGGGGAGGCCACCCGCCCTTGTGGCGTGCGCTGGGAAAGTGGCCAGCGGAGCTGTGATTGTCCTACAGAGAGACCGGCAAGGAGAGCCGCCGTGAGCCCGATGCCAAGAGCCTTCGTCGGTGCGAATACAGGTCGCCGAGCGCGAAGTTGACGACCAGTCGATGAGCCTTCTGAACGATGCCGCGGTCGCGAACGTTTGCGAAGCTAATAATACGCTTAACGACGTGGAAGAGATGCTCTACCCGCGAGGCTAAGACGCAAGGCGCGATGGCTGCTAGTAGGCCGCGCGGCTCGGGCTTAAGCCTTGTTCTCAACGGCAAACGGTAGTACGCTTGGGCCAGGAGGGCTCTTCCATGCGGCGTGTGGTTCCCTGGGCTCTGGTCATTGCTATCGTCGCGCAGTTGGCGGAAGTCTCGGCGACTGCAGCTAGGGCGGGAGCAAGTCCTCGCACGTCGCGCGAAGTTGCGATGCACGCTCCCCCGCCTGCGATTCCTCGGGTCATCCCAGTGCTACGTCCTCCGAACGCGAGCCGCTCGGGTCAGGCCCGCCTCGTGAAGCGACGAGGGAAACCCGCACCTGTTCCCGGCCTTCACCGCCCGCGGCCGGTTCGTCCGCGCACGGCACCTCGCGATCCGATGGCGACGCGACGGACTGGCGCCGCGCTAACCCCGCTAGCCGATCCGCCTCCGCCGACGACCGGCATCAATCATTACTGGACGTACGAGGAAGAGCCGCTACCCGGCATCGGTAAGGCGATGGTGAATGTTGGCAATGGCAACACGCTCGTGCAAGTCAACGACCTCGACATCCCGGAGCGCGGCATCGACCTCGCGTTTCGCCGCAGCTATAACTCTCAGAGCGGGCATGACGCGAACAACAGTGACGGAAGTACGCCCTCGGTCTTCGGCAACGGTTGGACGAACACGTTCGACGCGCACCTCGCCTATGACTCAGCCGACAACATCATCCAGGTCTACGACATCGACGGTGCACGGTACGACTACACGAGCAACGGCCAGGGCAGTTGGACGCCCCCTTCCGGCCAGTATGCGCAACTCACCAGCGACGGTTCCTGCGGTTACTACTGGACGAAGAAGACCGGCACGGCCTACTATTTCGAGGCGCCGAACCAGCCATCGACGTGTGGAACGCAGATTCCGGCGGGGTTAGCAGGGCGCATTCTTGCGATTCAAGGCCGCAACATCAACAACGCCCTAACCTTCACGTATTCGTGGGTCAACGGCGACGCAAGCAATCCCGAAAACCTTACGCAGATCGTCGTGCAGCACAGCGACGGGCAGTCGTTGACGCTCACGTTCGGCTTGCTCAATGGGACAGGCCCGGACGAGCTGCAGTCGATTTCCCGCCCGGACGGCGCAACGGTCTCCTACGAGTACGACAGCGGTGGCGACCTTCTCGAAGTAGATCGCCCCGGAAATGCGACCATCTCGGCGCCAACGTGCAGTAGTACGAATACGGCGTGCACCCCTGAGACGTACACGTACGGCTCCGGCTACCTGCTCGCGACGGCAAACTCGCCGCGCTACACCGTGAGCCAGCGAAATAACGGCGGTGTAGCTCAAGAAGGCGATACCGTCAACCTCGCATTCGATGCCAGCAGGCGCGCGACATCGATGACGGACTACGGCGTGGTGAACTTTATCCCTCAAGATGGCGTGAGCCCGACCCTACCCGATCCCTCGCAGCGACCGTTGCAGCCATCGCCGGTCCCGACCGGCCTGCAGACGTGGTACACGGAGAGTTTCTCGGGGTACGGTTCCGGCGTCACGACGGTGAGTGACTCGGACGGGCATTCGCGCATGTGGACCGCCGATAGCCTGTGGCGCGTGACCGAGACGCAGGAATGGACCGGGTCACAGTGGCTCGTGAGTTATCAAACTTGGGATGGCAACGACAACCTGCTCACGTTCACGGACGAGCGTGGCAACGTGACGACCTTCGCGTACGACGGCAACGGCAACGCGATCATGGAGGCGCAGCCCTCGGTCACGACCTCGATGGGCACGTTCCAGCCGACCGCGTGGTACCAGTACGACCAGTACAGCAATCTCCTCTACTACTGCGATCCGAATTGGGTGCATCAGCACAACGGCGACTATCCGGGCGGCAGCGATCCCTGCACGGGCAGTCCGAGCGGCGTCGTGCACTACGTCTGGGCAACGGGCTCAGCGCCTGAGATTTATGGTGAGCTGAGCGATACCTACACGCCACTGGGCTACCATCACCATCTCGCGTACGATAGCAACGGCATGCCGCTCTCGGTCGTGGGCGATACGATCACGCAAGCGGACAGCACCCAGCGCACGCCGACGCAGAGTTTCACCTACGACGCGTACGGCAACCTTCAGACGTACAATCCCGGCAACGGCACGTGGCATCTCACCTATGACACCCTGAACCGGGTACTGACGCGCGAAGACCCAGACGGCGTCTACTCGTATATCTGCTACTACGCCGACGGCAGCACGCACTACAGCGAAACCTCCTACCAGCGCGCCCGTGACGGTGGCTCATCAACTTGCCATGCTACGCCGCCCGGCATCTACGCGACTGCGTTCTCCTACGATGCCGATGGCGATAGGCTCACGCAGACCGCGGTGCATGGCGGAACGTGGGTGTCGAACTCTGCGCCAACTCTGCCGACGGCGCAAGGGATCACGTACAAGTTCTACGACGCCGATGACCGACTCGTCGAGGTCGAGCAGCCGTACGATGCAACGAGCGATACGTACACCAATCCGTGGATCACGCGCTATTTCTACGATCTGTCGCAGAATGGGCACGTGAGCTTCAACTACGGAGGAACGAACTACAGCGCGCACGGCAACCTCTTTAAGACGGTAGAGCTACTGCCTTCGGGCACAACGTACTCGGCTACGCGCGGGTACCTCCCTGCGACTCCCGAGCCCTCACCCACGCCGGTTGCCAATACCGCCTACCAGGATACAAAAGGAACCGCGTTCGACGCCCTGGATCGCCCGACCGCAAAATACTCGTTCGTCGCACCGCAGAGCACGCCGGGTCCGGACACCGTGAATACCGAGACCCTCACCTACGACAGCGCGCCGACGACGCTTGGGCTGCTCGCGCAAGACTGCAACGCGCTCAGCCAGTGCCAAACCTTCAGTTACGATGCACGCGGCTCCGAGTCTTCACTGACCTTCAGCGACTCGACCCCAAGCCGCACGATGGCCTACGATCCGGACGGCCGCCTCACGTCGGCCACGTCCTCAACGTTTGGAACGCAGAGTTACACGTACGATGCGGACGGCAGGCTCAGCACGAGCCAAGACCCCGGCGGCGGAGGGGTTACTTCGCCTGCGTTGCTCACCCATCACTATTACGCCGATGGCAAAGAAGAGGGCCTCGACGTCAGCTCCTCGGCGCTTAGCCAGAGCGGACTCTTCGCGTACTCCTACCGCACGGATGGCCGAATTCAAACGCAAGCAGTCAATGACGCGAGCGTTCCGGGGATTGTGAACCCCGGAACCACAACAGTATCGTACACGTACACGGCCGCGGGCCGCTTGACGCAGCGAGCCGAGTCCGGCGCCGCGGCCAATAGCACGCCGACGAGATTCACGTACGACACGAACGGCAACGAGATCACGAATACAACTCCGGGTGCAGCGCTCTCTTCTATGGAGTACAGCGCGGAAAATGAGATGCTTGGCTTTACCGGGCCGACTGCCCCGCTGGGCGGGAGCGCGACATACTCGTATAACGCACGCGGTGAGCTAACGCGTTGGCCGACGCAACAGTTCGGCATCAATAGCCCCTTCCCAGTCTGGTATGCGGACGGCGCGCAAGTACACCAGGACTACTATGGTTACGTCACGTGGGATGACCGCATGGCCGTCGCGACGCAGACCGAAAGTGCCGCGACGGGCTCTTTCGGCAAAGCGTTCGACGCTGCTGGAAGGCTGACTTCGTGGCAGAGCAGCACCGGCACCGGTTGCGGTTCAAGTGCCGGCCGTTCCTACGATGCGGAGAATCACACGATAACGACCTCCGCCGACTATCCCGACTTTCAGTGCAATTCGCAGTTGCTTTCGAACACGGTTGCCTGGGGCCCGAATGGGCATCCCATCATGGTGGGTATTAGTTCCACGCAGCGCGACACGCTGCACTGGGACGGCGACGTGTTGCTGTTTACGACGAACAGCTCCGGGCAGCTTGATGATATCAAGATCGGTGCGCAGGGCGACATTCTGCCGCGCGATCCCAAGTACAAGGGCCTCACATTTTACGACCGCGATCCGAGCGGCGGCGCAATGGGCTGTCACAATGCCACGGGCGCAACCTACATCGGGCCGAGCGAGACGTACTCGCGGACGACGACCGGCAAGATCGGGTCAGTCACGTACGCTGTGTCACCGTGTTCGACTAACACGCGGTTCGCGCACGTTACCGGAACACCATCCATGCCTACTTCCGTCATGTGGTGGAGCAGCCCGACGAGCAGCCTCGGCTTTGCGCCAGGCATAGGCGCTGGCGGTGTGCTCGGCATGCCGCGCACCGATGGCTATGCCGACGGCACGGACAGTATTCAGGGTACACGTACGTACGACCCCAACGTTGGAACGTGGACGACGCCCGATGTTTACGCCGGCAATGTTAGCGATCCAGCATCGCAGAAGTCGTATATGTGGAACGGAAATAACCCAGTCCAGTTTTCGGACCCAAGCGGCTACTGTCCTGAATGCATCGTAGAGATCGTTGAGGAGGGCGGGGCGGCGATCGAGGAAGGCATCGAGCTAGGCGCCGAACTTAGCGGAGATGCTCGCGCTGCAACGGCAATCGAACAAGCTTCGGAACTTACGCGCACGGCGGAAACAGCGGCGGACTTTGCCAAGAGCCAGGCAAATACGAGCACGGCTCTTCGCAACGTCGCCCGGCAACTGTTCCAAGAGAGCGACAGGACACCGGGTGGGACCGCTAACGCGGTGCGTTCCGAGCTCGCAAACGGCAGGCAGGTAGGAGGAAAGTTCCACCTAGAAAAAGGAGCGATCTTGATCCGTACATTGCAAAATATACTTTCCGGAAAGAGCGGTGCGTTAACGCAAGCGGAGCGCGCGGCCGCGAATAGCCTGCTGAAAGACTTGCAGCAGGCCTACGGTAGGTACGACCCGAACAGCTTTATCAGGAACAACGTTCCACCGCCGGTCGCGCCCGAGCCTAAGCCAGCGCCGCCACCGAAGTAGTGTCACTGTTGGTAAGTGTGATTCGCTACGACGACATACCTCAGCTAATCAAGGATTATCTCCCGGACTCAGTGGCGATGGTCGACCGAGAACTGGCAGACTACCCGGACCTAGTGCCAAGTTATGTCATTCTTGGCCAGATCATGGGTCCGCTACAGGACACGCTGACGAAGGGACGCCCTGACCACGGCACGACGAAACGCCTACAGTCGCTGTTTCGACTTACCGAAAAAGTGCTGGCAGAAGGCGATTCGCGTTCACAGGATGTTTTCGTCTTGGAGGTCATCCAGCCGCTCGCGAGCCCAAAACTTGCCGGGCTCGCTCTCGACGAACTCCTAGGGCCTAGAGGACGCGCAGAGCTCGAAGCGTTTAAGAGATGGGAAAGCTGAACACGTTTCAGAACTGCTCGTCTTCCTGGAGGCTCTATGATGCGGCGCTGAGATAAGAATAGGCAGCGGCATTTCATTTCGCCGACCTGAGCCCAGCCGCGAAGCGACATTCGCGAAAACCGGACGTTTGGGAGCCCTTATGTAGTATCCGTCGACGAATCCCATGGGATACTACACAAGGGCGCGCAAACGTCCGGTTTCGGGGGCGCGGGGCGCATGGCTTCTATATCGCCGGAAGCCTGATCCCCAGAACCGTAAGCGCCACTCCCAAAATGAAACCGAAGACGAAGTGGGTGGGCAGCGACCATAGCAAGTTCCATCCCTGACAGACATGCTTTGCCAGGAGCCGCAACCTGCCGTACAGCAAAACGGTCGCGGGGATCGTTATCCATCCGGTAAGCAGCAATCCCAGTGGCCACATTAGCACGAGGGTCAGCATGTCGAACAGCTCCAGCTGATTCAGTTGTAGTGCGGATTCCCATTTAAAGGGACTGTAGCTGAACAAGTATAGACCGTCCCCAAAGCCGAAGGCTGCGGCGATACCGGGCAGCGAAAGCAGAGCCAGCCTCATCGCCCTCTTCATATCGTGCCTCCGTCACAATTGCTGCGTAACTCAAAACCCAATCGCACGCTGCTCCTGATCGGCGCTGCCGCCCAGTCCCTCGCTCTCTTCGAGCAGGGCTTGAGTAAAGAGGCTCCCGTTAAGCCCGTGAATCGGGACGTTCCAGCCTGGTACCCAGCCCGGCGCGCCCGGAGGGGCTTGCGAGTTGAATCCCGCCGCGTTCAGGTTTGCGGACAGTGCGCTATTAGAATTATTGAAGACAATGTCGTATGGCACCTTGTTGTTTGGCCACTTATTGTAGTAGTCGTTCAGAGGTCTTTCCCACGCACATTGACCGTGACAACTCCCAACTTCCGTTAGGGCGTTGCTCCTTTTCGCTTGCTCCGCGTTTCGCAGCGTCTGGTCATCGTCATAGTGATTATTGAGACGTGGTGGTCGCGTTCCGCTGGGCCCATAGGAATACGTCTTCACGATGTTGCCGTTATCGTTTTCAAGCACAGCGTAGGCGTGCCACGCAACTACGGTTACAACGACGGTAGGAATTCCCTGGACCGGGATGATGAGCGCGGTAGCAAACGCGACCGAATATCCAATCCAGAGGCTATCAAAGCCGGTCGGATCAGAGTACTGCACCGGGCTGTTGCTGTTCCACATGTACGACTTCTGTGATGCGGGATCGTTAGCGTCGCCAGCATACGCATCGGGCGTCGTCCACGTGCCGGTGCTCGAATCATACGTACGGGCGCCCTGAATGGAATCTGTTCCGTCGGCGTAACCATCGGTGCGGGGCATGCCGAGCACGCTACCTGCGCCTACACCCGATGGAAAGCCCACCCCAGCCGACGGGCTGCTCCACCACATGACGGAAGTAGGCATGGATGGTGTTCCGGTAACGTGCGCGAACCGCGTGTTAGTCGAACACGGTGACACAGCGTACGTGACTGACCGGATCTTGCCGGTCGTCGTGCGTGCGTATGTTTCACTCGGACCGATGTAGGTCGCGCCCGTAGCGTTATGACAACCCATCGCGCCACCTCCTGGATCGCGGTCGTAAAACGTCAGGCCCTTGTACTTGGGGTCAAGCGGCAGAATGTCGCCCTGGGCACCGATCTTGATATCGTCAAGCTGCCCCCCCAAACCATTATTGTTTCGGGCGTCGCGTCAGGTAGGCGATACTGAGCACGCCGGCGAGGAGACCGAAGATGATGCCTAGCGAATTCGAGAAGTGTAGCGCATCCGGACGGTACGAGCGCCATGTGTAGATTGCCCGCCCGGTCAAGTACACCGCATAGGCTAGCCAGAACACCACGAACCACGGTCGATAGCGAAGGCTCACGGCGTCCGTCGCGCGGCGCGGTAACCCTGCATCTGGATCGCTTTGCGGGCACGCATTTCGTCGGGAGTAAGCCCGAGACTCCGCCTGCGATTGCTCTCCGCTAGCTTTGCGCCGCGCTTCTTGGCCGCCTCGCCGCCGTGCCCCGGACTTAGTCCCGCTGCGCGCATCTCAGCAAGCCGCGCTTGAGCCTTTTCGATGGGCCTCGCGATCTCGACGCTGTAGCTCAGGTAGCACGGCCGCCCGCAGAACTTCAAGCCCTTGCGCGGCAGTGGCTCCTTGCAATACGCGCACGTTGACTGCGCCCAAGCCTCGCGCCGCTGAGCGATTGGCTTCGGCGCCGCGCGGAAGAGCTTGAGCGGCACAGTGATCCGGCGCAGCTGCTTCGCATAGTCGTTCGCAATCTCTAGCGCCGCTTTGCCGAATCGCGGCATGAGGCTCTTCGCGAGGAGTTCCGTCAGATCGGGATCGAGCCGCACGATCCCGGCGCGCAGCTCGTGGAACATGGCGGGGTGCAGCTTCTCTTTGCGCAGGAGTTCCAGCGTCCAAACGTCAGCCTTCGCACGCAGCGGTTCAAGTAGGTCGAAGATGAAAGACTCGCGCAGTCGAGCGTCCACGTGCAGCAGCCCTAAGTCCGGGTCGAGCCCCACGGCCTCACAAGCGATTCGCGTTTCCACCTCCAGCAGCGTGTAGCAGTAGTTGAGGGTCGCATTAAAGGCGTCAGTTGCGTCGCGCACGCGACCCCGCCCACCACTCGCGCGTGGCGAGATAGCCGCCCAATGCGCGGGAATGCGTTTGTAGGCCCATTCGCGCCAAGGCAGTGGCGTGGCAGTGAGCAGTTCCCAGTACGCTTGCGCCGCGTTGCCCTCCAGCACCAGGAAATCGTCCAAGGTCTTAGCAGTCGCGAGTGACGCCTTGCAGGATTCGATCTGCTTGACCGATGCGGAGCGAGATTGCGCGCTGCCTACGCCCAGGCGTGCGAAATCGTGGGTTATCGCACTAACCTGCGAGTCCAGCTTGCGCGTAAGGAGATAGCGCGCGAGACCCCACGCATCGTCTGTCGTGCCTGCCACGGCCTGAGCACGCTTCACGGGCCCGTCGTACGGCTGGTCCGGGATCATACAGTTGAGCAGGGTGCTATCGGAGGCGACGAACGAGAGCGCGATGCCCATGCGCGCGCACCAGTCGATAGCAGGCATGGAAATCGTGCCGCCCGGCGCGCGCACGACGATGCGCTTGACCTCGCAGCGGCCACGCGGGAAGCGAATCTCGCGAACTTTCCCTTCGCTCGGAAAGCCGTCGCGTATAACGATGTGACCGCGTTCTACGTATAACCTGGCATCGTAGCCTTCGATGGTAAGAACGCTAGGATCGGTCATTATTCTACCTCCTTAACTGATATAGCTCCCACGAAGTAGTCGCCGAACAGAGGTGGCGCCGGTTTTTTGAACGGCGGATAGCCTCTCGTTAAGTGATAACTCCGCAGGTTAGGCCGCCTCTGCGGCCGGTGTGGTGAAGTATACGGCATCGGGTGTGCGCCCGTCGAGCGACGAGTGCGGCCGTAGGCCGCTGTAGAAGTCGATGTACTTGCCGATGGCGCGGCGAGCTTCCGAGGTACTCTCGTATGCGTGCAGGTAGACTTCCTCGTACTTGAGCGAGCGCCAGAAGCGCTCGACGAAGACGTTGTCGCGCCAGCAGCCTTTGCCATCCATGCTCAGCGCGATGCCATGCTCCTCGCGAATGAGCTGCACGAAATCGTGATCGGTGAATTGGCTGCCTTGGTCGGTGTTGAATATCTCGGGCTTGCCGTACGTCGCGATCGCTTCTTGCACCGCCTCGATGCAGAAATCCGTCGTGAGCGTATTCGAGAGGCGCCACG
The DNA here is from genome assembly GCA_035532035.1 of Candidatus Dormiibacterota bacterium. Taxonomy (NCBI): domain Bacteria; kingdom Bacillati; phylum Candidatus Dormiibacterota; species Candidatus Dormiibacterota bacterium. The sequence continues at coordinate 2,926 of DATKRS010000003.1, read as the reverse complement.
AGAGCACGCGGCGCGTCGCCCAATCGAGAACGGCGAACAGGTAGAGGAAGCCGCGACGCATCGGGATATAGCTGATGTCCGCAGCCCACACGTGGTTCGGGTGATCGATGACGAGGTTGCGCAGCAAGTATGGGAAGACCGGATGCTCGGGATTGCGCTTAGAGGTCCGTTGCTTGCGGTAGAGCGCTTCGATGCCCATCAGGCGCATGAGCCGCGCGACATGCCTACGTCCCAGGGGGGCGTAGCCCTTGCCTTTGAGCAGATCGCGCAGCATCCGAGCCCCGGCGAACGGGTAGTCCAAGTGCAGCCGATCGATCTCGCGCATCAGCTCCAGATCGGCGGCCGACACGGGTTTCGGTTGGTAGTACAGCGAGCCGCGGGAGAGGCGAAGGATTTCGGCTTGGCGCGTCAGCGACAGATCGTGCTCGCGGTCGATCATCGCCGTACGCTCGGACCGCCGACGCGCCCGAGCGCCTTCTCTAAAAAATCGTTCTCCAGCGCGAGCTGCCCGATCTTCGCGTGTAATGCCTGAAGGTCGGGGCTCTCGTCGGCTTTCGCAGTACTGCCGAAAACCGCAGCTGCGCTTTCGAGCAGCTGCGTCTTCCATTGCGCAATCTGGTTCGGATGGATATCGAACCGCTTCGCCAGCTCCGAGATCGTCAGCGTCCCCTGGATCGCGGCGATGGCCACCTTTGCTTTAAATGCCGGAGAATGGTTCCGGCGGGCGCGTCGTGTCAAGATCTGCTCCTTTTCTGAAGGCTCTTTCGCCTTCGACGGAGCGGATTCATCACTTAGAGGGGTGTTCGATTAACCGAGGCCACCTCTACGGTTACACCGACGGAACGGATTCCATTCAGGGCGCCCGTACGTATGATTCGAGCACCGGCACGTGGACCACCCCCGACGCCTACGCAGGTAACGTTGACGCCCCTGCGTCCCAAAAGTCCTATATGTGGAACGGGAACAATCCAGAAGCGTACAGCGACCCGACGGGGTTTCTGACTCAGGCACAGGAGACCCAAATAGGGGCCTGGATGGCCGGGCAGCCGAACCAGATTCTCGAGTCGTGCAGCACGTACGTGGAAGACGCCTACAAAGGGGCCCTCGATATTAACCTCCACGAACTGATAGTATCTGATTATTGGCAACATGTTTTTGAGATGAACGGCTATAACATGCACGGTCTGTTCTCAAACAAACCCGATCTGGACACGGAGAACATGCACCATTACTTCGCGATCCACGATGAACTGCGGCAATTCACCGGCGGGGGTATGCACGTAGGAGACATAATCTTCGTAAACTTCGGCGGTCACGAAGATCATGTTGCAATCGTTGGGGCCGTTGAGCATGGGGTTCCAACGTCGGTCTACGAATCTCAGGGTATCAATCCGAACAGCGGGACCATAAGGAAAAGCTGGTCGAACTTTCAGCATTCCGTGCGTGCGGAGGGCGGAACCCTAGACAGCTATGCCCGAGTAACCCTAGTCAACGGGAGCGGGTCAAAGAATTACTTCGGCAACGGCGACCCGTTCAACGGCGGCGGGAGTAAGGACAATGCGCAGCCGCTCCTTACCGATGCTTCGCAGTTGTGAAAGGCGCAGTATGCTCCTAACCCCGCGTGCCGTTTGGCAAAAGCCTCAAGTCTCGCGTCGCCGACCCCGGGATTCTCAGGCACCGGATTCCACGAATGCAGGGCGATGGATGGCGACGCCGCTCTGTGCAATAGGAATTATTGCCGCAATCGAGTGCGGGTGCGCCGCGTCGCACCGGCAAGGATACGTCACGGGCGTGCCGGGCGTTTTGTATGCATACGCCGTTGAGCGCCGCGGCGAGGACAAGCCCGCGCGCATTGGCACATATGTTGTGGCCGGGCGCAGGATGGGTTTTATCTCAGGCAGGTTCGTAACGGTTGCCCGCCGCAACGCGGCTGCGACCCTGGAGGTTCCCACTAATGACAGATCGGGCCAGGTTACGTATCGTGGCGGGCCCGTTTTGCTTGGGCATCACTGCGAAGTTCCGAATGTGGCGTTGTCGCCGAACGGGTCCCGCGGAGCCTGCATCGAGTTCCTTGCCGGCAAGGGGAAGGAACAGTTACTCGTGTTTGATTTCAGTCACGCACCGAAGGTCTTGGTGAGGATTGCTCTGGTTGGCGCCATAGACAACCCACTCCCCTCTTCTCTCGCCTTCGTCGGCGACAATGCCGTAGCATTCATCAATGGAGACAGCGCGTGCTCCAGTAGCTTGCCGAGAATGCTTCTTGAGCCTACGGCAGCCTACATCCTAAGACTATATAGCGGCTCCGTTCGGAGGATAGGCTGCGCGAGCGGAGTTGTTGCTCAGGATTCATCTGTCCCCGCACTCTTGGGGTACGGTAGCAGCGGTGATGATCCCACGTACTCGCTTGATGGAGGGAAGCACTGGTACCACGGCGATCTCGCGTGCATCACGGGTGGCGGCAGGCCCGCCTTGCTAACGGACGGGGATTGGATCCTGGCGGTTGGGACACACATAGTCTTGCATGGGCACTACACACCCGTGTGCTCCTGGACGGTGACTTGAGGGCGGGAAATCTTCGCCCGTTGAAACTGTGAGATATCGGGGGAGGCTGGCCAAGGAGACCCCATCGTGAAGAGGTCCAAGTCTTCTGAGACCCAGATCGTCGGGGCGCTCAAGAAGCTGGAAGCGGAGACACCTTTGCGATCTTGGACGATTGGTCTCAGCGGGTGCCCGGCGCGGCGATATAGCCCGCGCCCCCGCGGAACCGGACGTTAGAGCGCCCTTATGTAGTATCCCTCGACGAATCCCATCGTCGCCATGAGGCATTGGTTCGCAACGACACCGTCGAGCGCGCGCGCCAAGGGCGCGGAGCGTTTGCCGCGCAATGAGTGGCGCTGCCTGCATGGTGGGCTTTAAAACGCGCTCG
>DATKRS010000002.1 GCA_035532035.1 Candidatus Dormiibacterota bacterium | reverse complement strand
CGGATATGCCGCCACATGCAAAAACCGCCAAGACCGAGCAGCAACAGCCAGACGAGGATCTCCGCGGCGAACTGGCCGGCGGCAACGCGCTGAATCACGAGCAGCGACGTCGCCGCACGGCGGCGTGGCACGATCCACCCGGCGACGGCCAACGCAAGAACGAGTACCGCAAAGACGCCTATCAACCGGCGTCGCGGGGCGTCTTCAGGAGCAGCACCGCGCACAGGAGCGCGACGGCAAAGAACGCCGCGTTGCCGATCGCTTCGGCAACGCCTTGCGCCGAGAACCAATGGGCGGCGATTGCGGCGAAGAGCAGCAGCGCACAGAGGATCGCGGCCGCCATTCTCATCGGCGATAGAGCGCCGCGAGCGCGAGGAAGGCCGGCACGGTCGCGAGCAATGCCAAGAGCGTCCCCAGGTCCAAAAGGCTGACGACGGTCACAACCCCGGAGTTCTGCACCCGCCACCCATTTCTCCACCCGTCGACGCGAAAATGCGGCAAAAGATGCCCGCGGCTAAACGCCAGCCACGTCCAGTGGTAGCCGGCGTTGAGCACGAGCGTCGATCGCGCCGCGGCCGCGCATCGCAGAATCGCCGCGTTCGGATCGGCCCGGCACGTCCCGGCTCGTGCGCCGTTCGCGACGTCGGTCAGGAGCGGCCGCGCGTGCCCGAGATCCGCGATCGTGAGCTCGCCGAACGTGCGAACCCGCGACGCCGGAAAGGCGAACGCCGGTGCGATGATGTCGTGCCGCTCGATGACGTAGCGAATCCCGAGGTCGCGCAGCATGCCCGGCGCAGCCGCCGGATGCACGACAATCGTGCGAACGAGCCGCGCATAGATTGCCGTGCGCTGCGGGGTGATGAAGTATTGAAACGGCGGTCCTGGGATCAGCACGCGCCGATGGGTCGCGAGGATCGGCACCATGTCGGCGCCGCGATATCCCCACGCGTACGTCGCGTCGTACGTTGCGTCGGGCGGCAAGACGAGAACGCCTTCGTCCGGCGGCCCCGACAGCGCGCTGTCGAGCCGCGCCCAGTACCACGGAACGCGAACGTACATCGACGGCGTCGTGACGTGCGCGTGGAAGACCGCGCCGCCGACGAGCAGATACGACGACGCGATCGCGCACGCCGCAAAGGCGCACGCCGCAGCGAGCGCTGCGCGCGGCCGCGCTTCCTCAAGGGCGCCGACGACGAGCCCCGCGACGATCGCAAGGAAGAACGTCGCCATCACGATGAGCCCCGCCGGATCCTGAAATACGAAGATGACCGGCAGCGACATGATGAAGCTCGTGAGGCCGGCGAGTGGCCCGTGCGTGCCCTTGGACTCGAAAAGAAACGCCAGCGCCGCGAGCCCGAGCGCCGCGGCGACGCGCAGCATGCGCCCGCGCACGACCGCGAGCGCCGCGATCAGCCCGAAGAGGAGCGCGAATCCGGCAGCGTACGCGAACGGATTCGCGTCGTACGCCGGAGCCGACGGAAAATAATCCGCGTACATCCACTGCCAGAACGGATCGAGCCGCATCACGTTCAAGAGGCTCGAGAACGCAAACGTCCACGCGTTCTGCGTCACTTGCAGGGGATGCACGTTCTGCGCGCTCGCGAGCGCGACCACCGACGGAACGAGCCACCAGAGCGACGCCGCGACCAGCGCGGGTATGCACGCGAGCAGCCAGCGCACGTACGCGCTGCGATCGTCGCACAGCCAGAGCGAGACGCCAAGCCAGACCGCCCAGCCGAAGAGCGCCTCGACGAGCAGATGCGGCATGATGACGACGAGCTCGAGCGCGAAGGCGAAGATCGCCGCCAGGGTAACGAGCGCGAAGCGCCGCCGCTGCGGCTGCTTCGCTGCGAGCAGAAAGAGCCCGCACGTCCAAGCGAATATCGCGCTGAAGATCGGCGCGCTCACGTTGAGCGCGGTGATCGCCTGCACGTAGGGATTGAGCGTGTAGACGATCGCGACGACGGCCGAGGCGAGGGGCGAGAGCCCGAGCACGCGCGCGCAAAAGAACGCGCCTACGACGGCGAACGCGTACGGCAGGACGAGCATCAGCACTTGCCCCGCCGGCGCACCGATCGTGCTTGCGAGTGCGGCGCGCACGAAGAGCGCCGGCGCCCACGCGAAGCACCAGCTCGCCTGGCCGAGATACGACTGTGTGTAGTTCCACGGTCGCACGCATTGCTCGAACTCGAGCCACGGGCGAAACGACGGCGTGAGGTCGCTCTGCGCGATGACGTAGCCGGGGTGCATCCAATGCAGCGCGATCGCGACGAGAAAGATCACGATCGCGGCCGGAAACGCCGCCGGCGGAAGCTTAGAGATCGAACGCATGGCGGATGTTGGCGCGCGACTCCTCCCGCAGGGCGTCGAGCCTCTCGAGCGCCATTGCCGTCTCGGCCGCGCTCATGCGGCCGTCACACTCCACGAGCGCGCGGGCGAGGTCTTGCGCGCTGCCGTCATAGTAGCGGAAGAACTCGCCGAAGTACGTGTTGATGTCGCGGCCGTCGTCGATCGAGATCACGCGCATGCCGTCGGCGAGCGCGTCGCAGATCTTCGACTGCGTGATGAAATCGACGCGCTCCGATGAGACCACGAAGTCGCAGGTCGCGAGCAAGCGGTGCAGCTCCTGCACGGAGAGCGGCGTTTCGAGCACCGTGAGGGCACCGTCGCCGAGGCCGCGGCTGCGCGCGTACGCGGCATAGTCCGTCTGCGCGAAGAAGCCGCGCAGCACGAGCCGCACGTCCGCGCCGCGCTCGCGCACGAGCGCGATCGCGTCGATCTGGGTCGTGATGCCGCGCCAGCGCTGCAAGCCGCCTGCATACACGGCGACTTTCGCACCATTCCAGCCGAAGCGCCGGCGTAGCGCCGGATCGGGCTCGGCGTTGCGGTCTTCGAGGCCGTGCATGTTGAGCACCGGCAGAACCGGCCCGCGCCAGCCACCGGCGCGCATGCGCGCTTCGAAGCGCGGCCCTCCCGCCGCGAAGGAAACGGACGTCGCGCGATCGAGCAGGCGCAGCGAGAGCCTGACAAGCGGCATCCCGAGTCGCACGAGCGGACCGCGTCCGAAGACGAGCGGGATCGCGTCGAGCACCGGATCGTGCGCGTCGTAGATCACTTTCACACCGCACCGCCGCAGAAACGCGGCGACGAAGCCATTGTACGGCGCGCCGATCGAGGTGAGCAGGACGTGCGTCGCGCCGTTGCGTGCGAGCGCGATGCCGCGCAGCATCGCGCGCAGCTTTCCGAGCGCACCGGTTCCTCCCGCAACGACAACCTCGCCGTGCGTGACGAGCGGCGGTCCGCTCGCCCAGCCGACCGTCGTCACGCGCGCGCCGGCTTGCACGAGCGCCTCGGCTGCAAACCGCACGCGCATCGTCGAGCCGCACCGGCGCCCGAGATCCTCTTGCGCGATGAGAACGGCGCTTATCGCCATTGCCGGCGTCTCGAGAGGCGTATGCCGAGAACCGCTAACAGAACGCAGACGGCGAGCTCTGCAAGTGCTTGCGCTGCGGCAACGCGCTCGACGATCAGGAGATCGGTCGCGCCCGTGCGCGCAGGGACGAGCCATCCGTTGACCGTCGTGTCCAAGCGAAGATGCGGCAGCGCGTGCCCGCCGATAGACGCTGCCCACGCGCCGTCGTAGGCGACGTTGTACCGCACCGCGCCGGCATCGCCGGGGGGCAGCGTCGCGCGAACGAGCCAGGGCGTCACCGCCGTGAACGCCAGCGCGCGGTACGGGCGCGGCGGGGGGTTCAACGGTGCGCGCGGCGGCATCCCCTGCGCGGCGACCACGCAGAGGCCCGAGCACGCGACCGCGACGGCGTCGCGCGGCAACGAGATCCAGCGATATCCGTGCGTCGCGCGCGTAACGACCGTTCCGTCGCGTGCGCGCAAGACGCCGTCCACCCAGACGAGCGCTTCGAGATTAGGCTGGAGTGCGAGCCACGCGTTCGGATTGGTCGTGAGCGCTCCGCCGAGCCCTTGCGCGAGGTCGGGACGCTGCGCAAACGCGAGACGTGCGTCGACCCATCCGCTCGCGGCGTCCACGTGGGTATTCGCCGCCACGACAGCAACGAATGCGGGATGCGCGGCAAGATCGCCGTAGAACACGTTCCCCGAACCGAGCTGGTCGTCGAGCGTGCCGACGGCAGGCGCTGCAATCAACGAGAGCTCGGGAAGCGGCTGCAGCGCGAACGTTTGCGCGGCCGGCGAGCGCCACGGCAAGATGCGGTCGCCGAACGCCCACTGCTGCGCCAAGGCCTGCTCGCTGGCCCTCAGCCACGGCCGTTCGATCACCACGGAGACGCTCAACGCTCGCAACGCCGACGTGTCGCCGCTCGCGAGAAAACCGCCGAGCGCGGCATCGGCCGGGTACGTTGCGACGTATTGGTTGAGGGGCGCGACGTCGACCGCGCGCCCGTAGAGATCCGGATCCGCGCCACTTCCGGTGCCTTCGAGCGAGAGCGGTTGAAACGCCGGAAGGAGCGCGAAACGCGTGTTCGCCGGCGCGCGAATCTCGAGATTCGGAAGGTGCGACGACGGCACCCACCAGCGCGACGGGGGCGGTAACCACCAGAGCGCCGTCAGTGCGAGCGCAAAGGTCAGGAACGCCGCGCCCGCGGCTCGCACGCGCAACGACGAAGCGGCGATGACGTACCCGATGACGGTGAACGCGAGCAGATCGTAGAGCTCGCGGAAGACCGCAACGAACGTCGCGTGCGAAACCGCCCACGCATACGGAATCGCCAGCGGCCCACGCGTGCCCATCGCGACGAGCAGTGCGGCGATCGCGAGCGTTGCGGCGAGGGCCGGCACGCTGCGGCGCCGTGCGCGCAACGCGAATCCCGCCAAAGCCAGCAGCGCGACGCCGCTCATCGGCCCGCAGTGCCACGCGGAGAACTGCGCACCGTATCGCGCGAAATACCCGTCCAAGAGCAGCGCTCCGAGCGGCGGAACCGATTGATTACGTTCCCATGCGAGCGTGAAGGGGATCGACAGGAGCGAATGGCGCTCCCCGGCGATGCCGATCGCCGCCGGCACCCATACTGCGAGTGCAATCAGGAGCGGCGCGGGCTGACGCGTGCGCCACGTGAGCACGGCGAGCACGAGCGTGTCGATGAGAAGGAACTGTACCTGCTGTGCCGTCAGCAGCATCGCGCCGATCAAGACGAGCGGGCGAGGTTTTTCGCGCAGCGTCTCCGCGAGAATCCAGATCGTCGCACCGTATGCGAGCAGCATGTACGTGTGCCCCGCGACGAGCTCGGTGAAGGTCCAGGGATTGAAGGTCAGCGCGAGCGCCGCCGCACTCGCCGTCAGCTCGTTGCCGGTATACTGCTTGGCGATCGCGCGCCCGCCGAACGCGCAGAGCAGCCCGACGCCGAGCATGAAGAGAACGAGCAGGCCTTCCGGCGGAAAGACGAGCCGCAGAAGTGCGAGCACGGCAGCAAGCAAATATCCCGTATCGTAAACCGTGGGCGCGCCGATGCCGGTGGGCGACCACCCCGAGATGGACGCAAAGAGCGCGCCCGCCGGCACGCCGAACGGATACGGGGACCAATCCTGCCGCAGCGCCGGCACCGCAGGAAGCACCGATGCCGCAAACGCGATCGCGACGAGCACCGGAACCGCGAGCACGTATCTATGCATCGCTCGCGCCACCACACAGACCTTCGGCCCGGCGTTTTTCCACCCTGCGTTCGGATGTGCTATCGTTGCCGGGTGGACATGGCGGTTGAGCTGGCGTCGGCGCGCATCTGCGTCACCGGCGGAGCCGGGTTCCTCGGCTCCTACGTCGTCGAGGAGCTGCGACGGAAGGGCGCGCAGCACGTCTTCGTTCCGCGGCGCGCCGACTTCGACCTGACGATGGAGTCGGGCGTCGAGCGCATGTATCGCGAGGCGCGACCACAGCTCGTCATCCATCTCGCCGGCGTCGTTGGCGGCATCGGTGCAAATAGCAAACGTCCCGGCTCGTTCTTCTACGAGAACGCGATGATGGGCATCCAGGTGATCGAGCACGCCCGCCGCAACGGCGTCGAGAAGATCGTCGTGGTCGGCACGATCTGCGCGTATCCCAAGCACGCGCCCGTACCGTTCCGCGAGGAATCGCTCTGGTGCGGCTATCCCGAGGAGACCAACGCACCGTACGGCATTGCCAAGAAGGCCCTGCTCGTCCAGTGCCAGGCCTATCGCGAGCAGTACGGGCTCAATGCGATCTACCTTCTTCCCGTCAACCTCTACGGACCAGGCGACAACTTCGACCCGCGCAGCTCGCACGTCATTCCCGCGCTGATTCGCAAATGCATCGAGGCGCGCGAGAGCGGCGCTCGAGAGATCGTGGTGTGGGGCGACGGCTCACCGACACGCGAGTTCTTGTACGTCGAGGACGCCGCGCGAGGGATCGTTCTCGCGGCCGCGCGCTACGACGGCGCCGAGCCGATCAATCTCGGCAGTGGAACGGAGATTTCGATCGGCGACCTTGCGAAGCTCATCGCAGAGCTGTGTGACTTCGACGGCGCGATTCTCTGGGACCGAGCCAAGCCCAACGGCCAGCCGCGGCGCCGCCTCGACGTCTCTCGCGCGCGCCAGCACTTCGGCTTCGAACCCACCGTGGGACTCGTCGACGGCTTACGACGGACGATCGACTGGTACCAATCTACGCATCGCGCGCCATCGCAAGCCCCGCGAGAAATCCGGCGACCTCCGCGGCCTTCATTATCGTGAGCCCGATGGCGAGAACGGGGTGCCGCGCCATCTCACCCACCCTGCTCACCAGCGCAGCACGCATCGGCGTGAGTCGTCGCGCGCCCTCCCACCCGTGTTTGCGCGCGAAGCGCCGGTAACCGCGCGCATAATAGAACTTCTTGCGCGCGAGCATCCCCAGCCGAGGATGGCCCTCGTCGTGATGGATGAACGCGTTTGCGAAGCGCGGCGGCCGCGAGGCACCGACGCGTATAGAGAGATCCCAATCCTCGCCGCCGAGCAGCGATTCGTCGTAGCCGCCCGCCGCGAGAAAGGCGGAGCGACGAAAGAAGCGCGCCGCGCTCACGATCGGATCGCCGTGGTAGAAGTCGCGCTCGAAGCGCTTGCAGCGCGCC
>DATKRS010000001.1 GCA_035532035.1 Candidatus Dormiibacterota bacterium | reverse complement strand
CGCCCTGCGGGTGGGCGGCCGCTAGTAAGCGCCGCAGGTTTCCATGCCCCGGCCGAAGGGCGGTTGCGCCGCAAACCCGCATAAAATGAGGCAAGGTCAGCGCGCGCCCGTAGCTCAAACTGGATAGAGCAGGGGACTCCTAAGCCCAAGGCTGGCGGTTCGATTCCGCCCGGGCGCACGAAAATCGCGGGCCTCCACACGCGGGTAGGGGCCTCGCTTACCCGGTCCTACTTCCTTGCCAGCGACAGGGCGCGATTCGGCGTCTTGCGTGCTCGGAGCCGCCGTGGTAGCATAGGGCGTTGAGCGGACCGAGGGGTCCGTTTTTAATGTCCTGCGACGGGGCCGAGGGAAGTGGCAAAAAAGGAAAACCGCGTGATCGTAGTGCTGGCATGCACGGAGTGCAAGCGCCGGAACTACAACACGCAGAAGAACAAGCAAAAGACGACGGAGCGGCTCGAGCTGAGCAAATACTGTCGTTTCTGCCGTTGCCACCGCCCCCATCGTGAGACGAGGTAGCGGCAAAGCCGTTCGGGAGTAGCGTAGGGCGGTAGCTCAATTGGTAGAGCGGTCGCCTCCAAAGCGACGGGTTGCGGGTTCGAGTCCTGCCCGCCCTGCCAGAAACACGCGTGAGACTTGGGGAACACATGAGCGAACAGAAGAAGAGCGCGATGGGACGCAGTCTTGCGACTGCCAATCGCCGAGCCGCAGCACTCGGCGGTGCGGACTTCTTTCGCGGCGTCATCGCCGAGTTGCGTCGCGTCACATGGCCGACGAGCGAAGAGTGGATCTCCGCAACGGTGTTGACCCTTGCGCTGGTAATCGGGATCGGCCTGTTCACCTGGGCGCTCGACCAGGCATTTGGATACATCTTCTCCTGGATTCATCCGAGCCTGGGAGGGGGAGTGTAAGTGGAACACCTGTTGCCCGAGCAAAATCCGTTCGGCGACGTCTTCGCGCCGACGGCAGAGCCCGAGCACGAACTGGGGCCCGTGCACGAGCCGGAAGTCGAGCAGGAGCAGGAAGCGGAATCGCCGGCGCAAGCTGCCCCGAAGGACGGGCGTAACTGGTTCGTCGTGCACACGTACTCCGGTTACGAAAACAAAGTCAAGGCGAATCTCGAGCGCCGTATCCACTCGATGGGCATGCAAGACAAGATCTTCCGCGTGCTCGTTCCGATGGAAGACGAAGTCGAGTTCAAAGACGGCAAGCGCAAGATCACGCCCAAGAAAGTCTTCCCTGGCTACGTCTTGGTCGAGATGGTCATGGACGATCAATCGTGGTTCGTCGTACGCAACACGCAAGGCGTGACGGGCTTCGTGGGCAGCCCCGGACCCGGCGAGAAGCCGGTTGCGCTGCAAGAGAAAGAAGTCAAAACGATTCTGAAGCAGATGGGCATCGAAGCTCCGAAGCTCAAGATCGACTTCAAGAAGGGCGATCGCGTGAAGGTGACGTCCGGTCCATTCTTCGATTTCACGGGCATCGTCGACGACATCCAGCCGGAGAAGGAGCGCCTGCGCGCGCTGATCTCGATCTTCGGCCGCGAAACGCCCGTCGAGTTAGAGTTCTTCCAGGTAGAGAAAGTCTAAAAGCATGGCAAAAAAGGTCGTAGGAAAAATCGGCTTACAGATTCCGGCCGGCAAGGCGACGCCCGCGCCGCCGATCGGTCCAGCGCTTGGCCCGTATAGCTTGAACATCATGGATTTCTGCAAGCAGTACAACGAACGTACCGCAGCGCAGGCGGGGATGATCATCCCCGTCGAGATCACGGTCTTTGAGGACCGGACGTTCACCTTCATTACGAAGACGCCGCCGGCGTCGTTCCTGATCAAGCAGGCGGCAAAGATCGAGTCGGGGAGCAAGGAGCCCAATCGTAACAAGGTCGGCAAGCTAACGCACGCGCAGCTCGAAGAGATCGCGAAGATCAAGATGCCCGATCTCAACGCGAACGAAATCGAAGCTGCAAAGAAGATCATCGCGGGGACGGCGCGCTCGATGGGCGTCGAGGTGGAGGGCTAGATGCGGCAGCACGGCAAGCGCATGCGCGCGCTCCTGACGGACTTCGATCGCGAACGGCAGTTTGCGCCGAGCGAAGCGGTCGCTCTCGTGAAGAAGCACGCGAATGCGAAGTTCAACGAGACCGTCGAAGCGCACATCCGCCTCGGTATCGATCCGAAAAAAAGCGATCAGACGGTTCGCGGCACGGTGCTCTTGCCGCATGGTACGGGGCAGACCGTACGCGTCATCGCGTTCGCGAAGGGTGACAAAGCCAAGGAAGCGCGCGAGGCCGGTGCCGACGAAATCGGCGATCAGGACCTGATCGACAAAGTGAAGGGCGGGTTTGACGCATTCGACGTCGCGGTGGCAACGCCGGATATGATGGCGCAGGTCGGCAAAGAGCTCGGCCGCACGCTCGCGACGAAGATGCCCAACCCCAAGGCGGGAACCGTGTCGCCGAATATCGGTGCTGCGATTCGTGACATCAAGGCCGGCAAAGTCGAGTTCCGCGTCGACAAAGCCGGCATCATTCACACCATCGTCGGCAAGGCGAGCTTCGAGGAGGAGCAGCTGCTGGACAACGTCGGCACGTTGCTCGACGCAATCTTGCGCGCCAAGCCTCCTTCGGCAAAAGGAACGTACCTGCGCAGCGTCACCCTGGCCTCGACGATGGGCCCGGGCGTCAAAGTGGATCCGAATCGCATCAAAGCAACCGCGTAACGGCCCCGGTACGAAGATCGTAGACGCCGCCGGCGATTCCGGCGGCGTCTTTCTCTACTGCGGCGCGCAGGAGCGGCGAACGGCGTGGCAACGTCTGTACGACGAGACGTACGTTCTCTGCGACGGCGTTGTCGAGCCAATCGCCCTCGCCGCCCCGAGCCTGCTTCACCGCCGGCAGCAGCGGCGCAAGCGCCGGCGCGAGGTGCCCGGGAGGGCGCCGGCGGTCGTGCACGGAGTCGATCGCGATCCGCATCGCGCCGCAGCCGGTGTGACCGAGCACGAAGGCGAGCGGCGCGCCCAGCATCACGACGGCGAACTCGAGCGCCGCGACGGCGTCGTCGTCGAGCGCATTGCCGGGAACGCGTGCCACGATGAGGTTGCCGATATCCTGGTGGAAGACGAGTTCCGGAATCACGCGCGAGTCGACGCAGGCGAGAATCGCGGCGAAGGGCGTCTGTACCTCGGCGAGCTCCGAGCGCCGCGCCGAATCCGGCGGCAAAAGCGGCTGGCCGGCGAGCATGCGGGTATTCCCAGCGAGAAGGCGCTCGAGCGCGGCTGCTGCGGCGGGCGGGAGCGTTTGCATCGCGCCTCGCGGTTCGAGCGTTCCACGCCGTTGCCTCCTCGAGGCCAAGTGTGCTACTCTAGCCCAGGCTCCGAAGACCGCAGGTGGCCGTGAGGCCGTAAACTCGAACCGGGACCTGCCGAGGATGCGCAAGAGCAGGAGGCCCCGTTGCGGCCCTTCGATGCATGCGCCCCTCGCATCGGAGGGGCGCTTTTCATTCGTACGAGGAGTCGCTGGCGATGCCAACCGCACGAAAAGAGGCTGCGATCACCGACCTGCGCGAGAAGCTCGCGGGGGCCAAACATCTCATTCTCACGGATTACACCGGGCTCACGGTCGCGGAGATCACGCGGCTGCGCGGCGAGCTGCGCAAGGACGGCAACGCGTACGCAGTGGTCAAGAACACGCTCTTTCGCATCGCGGCGGGCGACGAGATGGCGGCGGCATTCGAGTCGTTTCTGGCAGGGCCGACAGGCGTCGTTTTTGCGAGCGACGATCCCGTCGCACCCGCAAAAGCGCTGAAAGCCTTCGCCGACACCGTCAAGAGAATCAACGTGAAAGCAGCCTTCATCGACGGACGGTTGGTGGATGCGAAGCAAATCGCGATTCTCGCGTCGCTGCCGTCGAAACACGAGCTCCTCGCAAAACTCGTCGGATCGTTGGCGAGCCCGATGCGCGGACTCGTCACCGTTCTCTCGGGCAACCAAAGCGGACTCGTCCGCGTGCTCAACGCCGTTCGCGAGCAGAAGCTCGCGGCGGCATCGTAACTCAAACTTCGACAACGAGGAAGGTCATGGCACTCTCAGATCTCATCGAACAAATCGACAAACTCACGGTGCTCGAGCTTGCGGATCTCGTCAAGCAGCTCGAGGACAAATACGGCGTCTCAGCCGCTGCCCCGGTTGCGATGGTCGCGGCCGGCGGTGCGGCAGCCGTAGCGGCTCCGGCGGCCGAGCAGACCGAGTTCGACGTCGTGCTCGCCGAAGCGGGTCCGGAGAAGATCAAGGTCATCAAAGCGGTGCGCGAGATTACGAATCTCGGCCTCACGGAAGCGAAGGCGTTCGTCGAGAGCGCTCCCAAAGCCGTGAAGGAAGGCGTCACGAAAGACGAAGCCGAGAGCACAAAGAAGAAGCTCGAGGAAGCCGGCGCCAAGGTCGAGATAAAATAGAGTCTCGGCATGAACGAGCATGCTGCGCAACAGACACTGCCGATAACGCTGGCGATCTACGCCGTCGTTGCCGTATTGCTCATCCGGCGCTACTCGCGTCCCATGCGCATCAGCATCGCGCGGATGTGGATCGGGCCCGTCATCTTTCTTGCGATGACGGCGCTGGCGATTTGGGGCGAGCAGCAGCAGGCGCCGACGCCGGCGCCGTTGATCAGTCTCGCGCTCGTGGCAGGAGCGGTGCTGGGCATTCCGCTGGGCATGCTGCGCGGAAAGCACACGACGGTTCGCGCTACCGAGCGCCCCGACGTGATGTACCTGGGGCCCTCGTGGATCGTCGCGGTGATCTGGCTCGGCGCGTTTGCAATTCGTGCGGGCTTGCGCATCGCCTTCATGGGTACGCTATACGCGGCACCGCTTGGCGACGGACTGCTTGCGCTGGCGATCGCGATGCTGGTGACGTCGTACTACGTCATCTACAAGAAGTATCGGGCGCTCGAGCACGAAGCCGGGCAGATATAAGAGGGAACTGATATGGAACAGCGACGCCCGGCCTATGCACTCTGGATTGTTCTCGGCATTCTCGTCGTCATCGTCCTCTGGGGCTTTGCAACCTACAACTCGCTGGTCTCGCTCGACCAGACCGTGCAGGCGCAATGGGGACAGGTGCAAACGGTCTACCAGCGGCGCGCCGATCTCATCCCGAACTTGGTCGCCACGGTTCGCGGTGCGGCGAACTTCGAGAAGTCGACGTACGTAGCGGTCGCGCAAGCGCGCGCGCAGGTCGGGCAGATCTCCCCGCAGGTGGTGCAGAACGCGCTGCGCAACCCGCAGGCCTTCGCCCAGTATCAGCGAGCGCAGGACACGCTCGGCACGGCACTGACGCATCTGCTGGCGGTCAGTGAGAACTATCCGCAGCTGCAGGCAAGCCAGAACTTCTTGACGCTGCAAGCGCAGCTCGAAGGAACGGAGAACCGCATCGCCGTGGAGCGGCGTCGCTACAACGAGGACGCGCAGGCATTCAACACGCGCCGCAACACCGCACCGACGGTCTTCATCGTCGGCCTCTTCGGGTCGCAGTTCGCCCCGAAGCCGTACTTCGCGGCGAACCCGGCCGCGCAGAGCGCGCCCCAAGTCAACTTCCCGTGACGCGGCCCGAGCACGCGCGCATCGAGCGTGCGATCCGGGCCGCCGAAGCCGGAACGACGGGGCGGATCGCCGTCCGAATCGTACCGGACAAGGACGTTGACGCGTTCGCTCGTGCGAAGGCGGAGTTCGAGCACGCGGGCCTCCACGGGGCGCACGAGCGCAACGCGGCGCTCGTGCTCGTCGCGCCGGTTGCGCGAAAGTATGCGGTTTTGGGCGATCGCGACTTACACGAGCGCGTTGGCGAGACGTTTTGGCGCGACGTCGTCGAGGAGATGCGCCCCTACTTCGCGAGCAAAAACATCGCCGCTGCCATCGTGCACGCGGTCGAGCGCATAGGTAAAGAGTTGCAGGCACACTTTCCGGCGGCCGCCTGATGTTCGCCGCATTGCTTTTTGCTGCCGCGATGGCTGCACCGCCGACGCCGACAGCATACGTCACCGATACGCAAAGCGTGCTCTCTGCCCAGACCATCTCGCGCGTCGACGCGGAGCTTCGCGATTACGAACGCGCGACGGGCCACCAAGTCGTCGTCTATATCGGCGGCACGACCGGGGACGTGCCGCTCGAGCAATGGACGGTGCACGCGGCCGAGCGCTGGGGAATCGGACGAAGGCATCACGACGATGGAGCGGTGCTCTTCATCTTGATGCAGGACCACAAGGTTCGCATCGAGGTCGGATACGGCTTGGAGCCTTACCTCACCGACGCGCAGTCCTTTTGGATCGTCGAGAACGTCATCACACCGAGGTTGCGCGCCGGAGACGTCGACGGAGCCGTGCAAAACGGCGTCGACCACATGCTGACCACGATCACGCCGTCGTTCGCGGCGCGGATCGGGCACGCGGTCTCGGCTCCGGAAGCGAGCGCGAACGGTGCGAGCGGCGGACTCACCGGTCCGTGGCTTCCGCTCATCATCTTCCTCGGCTTCTTCTGGATCGTGCTGCTGATGGTGTTTGTCGCCGGCATTCGCTACCTCGTGACGTTCGTCACGCACGGCCCGGCTGCAGCTGCTAAAGCGTGGCACGACACGTGGATTTCCTCGCGAACCTCACACGGAAGCATGTTGTACTGGGGCGGTCCGTTCATCGGCGGCTTCGGTGGCGGCGGAGGGGGATTCGGCGGCGGATTCTCCGGCGGAGGCGGCGGCTTCGGTGGGGGCGGCGCCTCCGGCGGCTGGTGAGCCTACTGCGATTGGCTCGCGATCGCGATTTGCGCCTTCCCCCGGATGCCGTGATCGTTTACCGTCGAACCGGTGACATGAAAGGCGGCTTAGTGCGCGAGAAACCCGACCAGGAGCAAAGCGACGATGTTGAGGACCTTGATCATCGGATTGATGGCTGGTCCGGCAGTGTCTTTATACGGATCGCCGACGGTGTCGCCGGTCACCGCCGCTTGGTGCGCTACTGAGCCCTTCCCTCCGAAGTGCCCGTCCTCGATGTACTTCTTCGCGTTGTCCCACGCGCCGCCGCCGGTCGTCATCGAGATCGCGACGAAGAGCCCCGTGACGATCGAGCCGATGAGAATGCCGCCCATCATCTGCGCGCCCGAGTTGCCGGGCAGCACGTGCAAAACCGTGAGCGCGACGACGAGCACCGGAACGCCGACCGGAATGAGCGCCGGTACGATCATCTCGCGCAGAGCTGCGCGCGTGACGATGTCGACCGTGGTGCCGTAATCGGGCTTCGCCGTCCCTTCCATGATGCCGGGAATCTCGCGAAACTGGCGGCGCACTTCTTCGACGACGTAGCCGCCGGCGCGGCCGACCGCCTCCAATGCAAGCGAGGCGAAGAGATACGGCAGCAAGCCGCCGATGAAGAGCCCGGTCAAAACGTACGGATAGCTGATGACGAACGTTCCGGAAATCGCACTCGAGCACGCCGCCAGCGTTCCCGCGCCGTGGCAGCTGTGCTGCACCAGCTCCTGAATGAATGAGTTGAAGAGCACGATCGCTGCGAGCGCTGCGGAGCCGATCGCGTACCCCTTGGTCACGGCCTTGGTCGTGTTGCCGACCGCGTCGAGTGGATCGGTGCGGCTGCGAACTTCCTCCGGCATATCGGCCATCTCCGCAATGCCGCCCGCGTTGTCGGTGATCGGGCCGAAAGAGTCTATTGCAACGACGATACCGGCCAGCGAGAGCATTGCCATCACCGCGATGGCGACGCCGTACACCCCGGCGAGGCCGTAACTGACGAGAATGCCGACGACGATGACGAGCGCCGGAATCGCCGTGCCCTGCATCGACACTGCGAGGCCGGCAATGATATTCGTCGCGTGTCCAGTGGTGGATGCTTGCGCGATGCGGCGAACCGGATTGAACTGCGTTCCCGTAAAGTACTCGGTCACGAAGGTGAGCGCCCCCGTCACGAGGACGCCGACGAGCGCGCAGAGGAAGACTGCGAACGGCGAGATCGTCCCGGCGCCGAACACGACGCGCGTGATGAAGTAGAATCCGATCAGCGCGAGAACGCCCGCGACGATCATACCGCCGTACAAGCTGCCCATGATGCGCGACTTCTCGACTCTCCCCGCGCCCACGAACAGCGACCCGACGATCGAGGCGACGATCGAGATCGCGCCGAGCAGCAGCGGGAACGTCGTCGCGGCCGGCAGCGTGTTGCCGAAGATGAGGTGCCCGAGCAACATCGCGGCGACGGTCGTCACGCAATACGTCTCGAACAGATCGGCTGCCATGCCCGCGCAATCGCCGACGTTGTCGCCGACGTTGTCCGCGATGACCGCCGGATTGCGCGGATCGTCCTCGGGAATCCCGGCCTCGAGCTTGCCGACGAGATCGGCGCCGATATCAGCGGCCTTCGTATATATTCCGCCGCCCAAGCGTGCGAAGACCGATATCAGCGAACAGCCGAAGGCGAGGCCGACCATGGCCGCAAGCGATGTCGACGTATCGCCGTGGTTGACGTCGAGTAATATCGCGTAGTAGCCGGAGACGGCGAGCAGGCCGAGGCCGACGACGAGCATGCCGGTGACGGCCCCGCCGCGAAACGCGACGTGCAGAGCCTGCTTCAGGCCGGTGCGGGCCGCTTCGGCCGTGCGTACGTTCGCGCGTACTGAAACGAGCATCCCGACGAAACCGGCCGCACCCGAGAGGACGGCGCCGACCAAGAAGCCGACCGCGGCTTCCCATCCGAGCGTTGGGACGAAGAAGATGATGACCGCGAGTATGACCGCGACGATTGCCACGGTTCGGTACTGCCGCTGCAAGAAGGCCATCGCGCCTTCCTGAATCGCCGATGCGATCTCGCGCATCCGTTCGTTGCCCGTCGGTTGGGCGATGACCCAATAGATGAGCGCAACGCCGTAGACCAGAGCCAGAACACCGCCGGCCAGCCCTGCAATGATTGCTTGTTCAGGAGTCACCCGGCGGTGCCTACGATGAGCCGGAGAGCGAGTCCTTTCGCAGAAGAACCGTGCGAATGGAGACGGCGGAGTTAGTGATCGTCGGCTGCGGGCCGGCAGGCGCGACCGCGGCGCGCGAAGCCGCACGGGCCGGTCTGCATGCTGTGGTGCTGGAAAAGGACTCGACCGTCGGGGAGAAGCGCGTCTGCGCCGCCGGGCTGCGCCCGGGTTTCTGTGCCGAGTTCGATCTGCCGCGCGAGATCGTGCACTACGACACGCCGCGTCTGGCGCTTTTCGACATCCATGGCAACGAGCACGCATTGTACTTTGGACCCGGTCACACGACGACGCGCGAAGAGCTCGACGGCACGATCGCTTCTCTCGCGCAGCACGAGGGCGCCGAGATCCGAACGCAATCGCTCTTTCGCGAGCTTCGACCCGATGCGGGCGGCGTCGTCGTCGAGTACGCCGATGCACGTGATGGCGCGCGCAAGTATATTGCCGCGCGCAACGTCTTCCTCGCGCAGGGTGCGACGGCGGTGCTGGAACGCACGCCGCTCGCCTACGAACGCTGGCGCGACGGGCTGATGACGACGCTGCAGTACCGCGTCTATCTCGATACGCCCGCGATCGCAATCGCGTATCAGACCCTCGAGATGCATTACTATTTCGGACTCGAAGGGCGCCAGATCGTCGGTTGGATGTTTCCGAAACGCGATCACCTGGCAATCGGACTGGGCGTCATCGGAAAGATGGATGGTAGGAAGCTACGCGCCGAGCTTGATGCGTTTACGCAGCGCGTGCGCGAGCGCCTCTATCCCAACGCGCGCGTGCGGTGCGTGAAAGTCGAAGGGCATCTCCTCTACATGGGTGTACCGCGACCGGTGCTCGCGGCCGGGATCGCGATGGTGGGCGGCACTGCTGCCGGCCTCGTCGATGCGACGAACGGCGAAGGCATCTACGAAGCTGCGGCCAGCGGGCGGTTTGCAGCGGAATCGGTTCTCGCGCATCGTAACGAGCCGCATCGCGCTGCGATCCGGTACGAGCGCGCGGTGAAAGAACGCTTCGTAGGGCGGCTGCAGCGGCGCCTGAAACTGATGCACTTCCTCGAGCGCCGGCCGGAGCGCTTCGGCATGCTCTTCGAGCAGCTCTCGACCACACCGCGGCTACCGCAGATCCTCCACGGCGAAGCGCATGGGCGTACGCTGCGCGATCGCATCTTCCTCTCCGTGCAGATGACGCGCTTTCTGTTGCGCGCGGCGCGATGATCGAGGTCGCGAGCGACGATTTTCGAACGCTTCGCAATCGCATCCGTTCCCGCTTCGGCCTCTACTTCGACGACTCCAAAGAGTATCTGCTGCGCAGCCGTCTGCAGGCGCGCATGGTGACGTGCCGCGCCGAAACCTTCGCGCAGTATCGGGCCTATCTGGACGAAGGGCCGGCGGGCGAAGCGGAATGGGACGAGCTCGCATCGCTGCTCTCGAACAATGAGACGTACTTCCTGCGCGAACGCGCGCAGCTCGGCGTCCTGGCGGGCACGGTCCTCGACCAATGCCGGCGGACTGGCACTCGGCTCCGTATCTGGTCGGCGGCCTGCTCGACCGGTGAGGAACCGTATTCGCTTGCAATGAGTTTGCTCGAGTCCGGCCGAATTGGGCCAGTCGAGTGCTCGATATTCGCATCGGACTTGTCGCCTCGTGCCTTGGAGCGGGCCCGAGCCGGGTTCTATCGAGAGCTCTCCTTTCGGGCGACGCCTCCCGCGTTGATCGAAAAGTACTTTCGCCCGTTTGAAAACGGGTTCTTTATCGAGGAGCCGGTGAAGTCCATGGTGCGCTTCTCCCGGGTGAACTTGCTGGATCCGCAGGCGATGGCTCGCGTCGGCCCGCAGGACGCGATTTTCTGCCGCAACGTACTGATCTACTTCGATCGCACGACGCAGCTCGACGTCGCGCGAGCTTTCGCGACGCTGCTTCGTCCAGGGGGCTTTCTCTTCTTGGGACACGCGGAGTCGCTGATGCACGCGACCGACCTCTACGAGCCGGTGGTTACGAGCGAAACCGTCTACTATCGTCGCACGCATGCTGCACCGCATTAAGGTCCTCGTTGCCGATGATTCGGCGTTCATGCGGCGCGCGATCGTGGCCATGCTGGAGGCGCACGCCGACATCCATGTCGTGGCCACGGCACGTAACGGCGAGGAGGCGGTAGAAAAAACGTTCGCGTTGCGCCCCGACGTCGTGACGATGGACGTTGCGATGCCGGAGGTAGACGGCCTTGAGGCGGTGCGCCGCATCGTCGCTCAAGCGCACGTGCCGATTATCATGGTGAGCGCGCATACGCGTGCAGGTGCCGAAACCACGTTCAAGGCGCTCGAGCTCGGAGCGGTCGATTTTGTCGCGAAACCCGACGCTGCATACGCAAACATCGAGAACGTGGCTCTGGACCTCGTCGAGAAGGTTCGGGGTTGTGCGGGCCGCGCCCAGGTGCTGGTTCCTCCGCCGATCAAACGCGTTACGCGCTCGAGCGTCGAAGGAAAGCGCAGCGCATTCCACTGTGTGGCGATCGGCGCCTCGACGGGAGGCCCCGTAGCGCTCTCGCATCT
Source organism: Candidatus Dormiibacterota bacterium (assembly GCA_035532035.1). NCBI lineage: Bacteria > Bacillati > Candidatus Dormiibacterota > Candidatus Dormiibacterota bacterium. Next base: position 11,926 of record DATKRS010000001.1, on the reverse strand, counting down.
CATCCCCGCGCTCCCCGGAGATTTTCCTGCGGCGGTGCTCGTGGTCCAGCACATGCCGGCCGGCTTCACGCCTGCGCTCGCCAAGCGTTTGGACGGCCTTTCGAAGCTGCGCGTGCGCGAGGGGCGGGAGGGCACGGTGCTCGAGCCAGGTGGTGTCACGATCGTACCGGCGGGCAGGCAGCTCGCCCTGCAGAATAGCGGCGGCCGCGTCAGCCTTCGGCTGCACGACGACGAAGGCTCGTTGCACGTTCCCAGCGTCGACGCGCTCGCATCCGAGGTCGCGCAGGCGTACGGCGCGGCGGGAATCGGCGTCGTGCTCACCGGCATGGGGCGCGACGGGGCGGACGGCTTGCGGCATCTCAAAGAGAGCGGCGGCTACGTCATCGGGCAGGATGAAGCGACCTGCGTCGTCTACGGTATGCCTCGAGCGGCGGCGCTTGCCGGCGTTGTCGACCGCGTCGCCCCGCTATCGGAGATACCGGAGATACTCTGCGGACTGTGCATTACGTAATCGGCGGCGTCGAGCTCACTCGAGAAGAGATCGTCCATAAGTATCTGCATCTCGTGAAGTATGTCGCGGGGCGTATCTCCGTCAGCTTGCCGCCGAACGTCGAGCTGAACGACCTCATCAACGACGGTGTGCTCGGCTTGCTCGACGCGATCGAAAAGTACGACGACGACCGTGGCGTGAAGTTCGAAACCTACGCGATCACGCGCATCAACGGCGCCATACTCGACGCCTTGCGCTCGCTCGACTGGGTCCCTCGCGCCGTCCGCCAGCGCTCGCGGGAACTCGAGCGCGCGCACCAGGAGCTCGAAGCCGCCCTCGGCCGTGCGCCGACCGACGACGAGCTTGCCGAGCGTATGGGGATCGACGTTAAGGAGCTTGCGCGCATCGTCCAGCGCGTGCGCGGCGGCTCGGTGTTGTCGCTCGAGGAGTTTCTACCGACAGAGAAGGGCCGCGAAATTCCGCTCGCAGATACGCTGCGAGACGATACGGGAGACATCGTCGGCGAGATCGAGCAACGTGAGGTCCGCGAGGAGTTGAGCGCCGCCGTCGACGACCTGCCGTCGCAAGAGCGGCGCGTGATCCGTCTCTACTACTTTGAGGGCAAGACGCTCAAGGACATCAAGGGCGTGCTCGGCGTCTCGGAATCACGCGTCTCCCAGATTCACGCGCAAGCCGTCATCCATCTGCGCAAGCGCCTCCAAGAGCTTCGCCGGGAGCTCGGCTACAGACCCGAGGACCCGAACGCAAAGCGCAAGTACGCGCGCAAACAAGCCTCCTCGTAGCCTGAGATACACTGCATCCCCGCCCGAACTCGTTACCTCAGTGCTCTCCATCGCGTGGCGAGGGCGTCGTATTGCGCGTGGTACGCGGTTGCCTGATCCATCTCGGGTTGCGTTGCCGGCTGGTACGACTGCCCGATGCGCCCGTAGAGATCCATGAGCTTCTCGCGCAGTCCGGCCGGACCGCTGAGATCTTCGACATTGCGCGGATCGTACGTGAGCCGTGCGCGAAACGCGAGCAGGCGCGCGCGCTGCGCGGGCGGCGCATGCTTCAAGCGCTGGTCGATGCCGTTGAGCATCGTGTCGACGCCGCCGATCTCGTCGAGGATCTGCCGAAGCACGTCGTGATGCGCTTGAATCTGCGCGATTGTCAGGTCATCTCGCGGATCTTCCTTTACGGTGACCTGCTGCTCGCGCGTCGTGCCGTTCGCGCGCACGCGCACGATGAAGGTTCCCGGCACGACGTCGGCTCCTTCGTCCGGCCCCTGGTTATCCTTGAAGGTTCCGTGCCACTTCACCGGTCCGTCCTCCGCGAGGTCCCAAGCAACCCGATTGAGACCGCGATTCCCCGGCGCGTCCTTGCCGCTCAGGTGCCGCACGACGCGTCCGCTCGCATCGAGAATCTCGATCGTCGCGTGGCGTGTCTTGCGCGCAAGCGAGTAGGTGATGAGCGCGCCGTACTCTGCGTTCGGCCCGACGAACTGACTGCTCGGCTGCCCGTGAAACGCGTTGATCGGCGGCATTGGGGACCAGCGGTAGGTGGTACGAATCGGGAAGAGCGTAAAACGCTGCGGATTCGCGGGATGCTGGAGCGGGGCGATATCGTCGAGTATCCACACGCCGCGTCCGTGCGCAGCCACGACGAGATCGTTTGCCGTCGGTTGTACGTGAAGGTCGTAAATTGCCGTGGCCGGCATGTTCAGGCGCAGCGATTGCCAGTGGCGGCCGCCGTCCCATGAGGCCCAAATGCCGCGCTGCGTGCCCGCGTAGAGCAGCTGCGCGTTGACCGGATCTTGACGGATGACCCGCGCGTAGAGATCGTGCGGCATGTTCCCGTCGATGGAGCGCCAGTGCGCGCCGTAATCGGTCGTCTCGAAGAGATGCGGCCCGTTATCTCCGAGCATGTGATTGTCCACGGCCGCGAATGCCGTTGCGGCGTCGAACGCTCCCGGCGATACCGTGGCGACGCGTCCCCAATGTGGGAAGATCGGCGGCGTGACGTTCGTCCACGTTGATCCCGCATCGCGTGTGAGCTGCACGAGCCCGTCGTCGGTTCCTACCCAATACAGTGACGGATCGAGCGCCGTCGTCTCGATGTCGAGGATGTTGTCGGCGGTCTCGGCACCGGACATGTCGGCGTCGACCGGTCCGCCCGGAATACCCTGATGCGCGCGATCGTTCCGCGTCAGATCCGGGCTGATGACGCTCCAATGCTGCCCGCGATCGGTGCTCTCGAAGACGACGTTGCCTCCGACGAGGGCGGCGCCGCTATGCGTGAACGCAAGCGGCGAATCCCAATTGAAGCGATAGTGCAGCGCTCTGGCCGGCAGGCTGCCGTTGCTCTCGGCGTCGGGGGAGACTTCGCTCACCTGGTGCGTGTGCGTGTTGTACAGATAGACCTGCCCCGTGTCGTTCGCCGTTGAGGTCGACCAGATGTCGTGATGGTCGAGCGGGTCGAACATCGCCCACATGCCGTCGCCGGGCGCAAACTGGAACCAATCGCGATTGAGCACGCCGATGCCGCTCGGGCTGTTCGCCCATCCGCACCACGAGTTGTCGTCCTGCAAACCGATGCAGACGTGATAGTTCGGAATCTCGTCGTCGAAGCTCACGTGATACGGCTGCGCGAAGGGAAGATCGTAGGGCTGCAGCCAGCGGTCGCCGCCGTCCTTGGAAAGAATCGCACCTTCGTCGCTGCCGACCGCGACGCGCGTACCGTCGTGCGACCACCAAACCTGATGGTAGTCCCAGCCCGCGTTCTCGGAGATCGCGTGGAAGGTCTTGCCGCCGTTCGTCGTCATGGAGAGGATGAGTCCGACGCTGATGAGGCGGTCGTTATTTGCCGGATCGACGGTGATGCGCGAGAAGTAGAAGCGCCGCGCTCCAACGAGCGGGCTGGGCGGCATCAGCCGCCACGTCGCGCCGCCGTTATCGGAGCGCCATAGTACGCCCGCGCGCGACTGCATGTCCGCATAGATGCGCCCGTGCGTTCCCGCGGCTAGGCCGATGCGCCCGACCGGCCCGCCGGGAAGCCCGTGGCCCGCGAGCTTATGCCACGTCATGCCGTTGTCGTCGGAGCGGAAAATCCCGCCGCCGGGTCCGCCGCTGATCATCGTCCAGGGCGTGCGGCGCAGATAGTACATCCCGGCGAAGAGCGTGTTGGGACTGTCGGGCACGCGCGCGAGGTCGGATGCCCCGACGCCCGCGTTGACGTAGAGCGTGCGCGTCCAATGCGCGCCGCCGTCCGTCGTGACGTAGATGCCGCGCATCGTGCTGTCGCGGAATATCTGCCCGAGAACGGCGACGGCGACGTGGCGCGGATTGCGGGGGTCGATCGAGATCGCCGAGATCGACCCGGCATCGTCGAGCCCCATGTGCCGCCACGTGGTTCCGCCGTTGCTCGAATGCCAGATTCCGTCGCCCTGCTCGACGTCGTTGCGCGGATTCGCTTCGCCCGTGCCCACCCAAACGTCGCTTGCATCGTGCGGTGCGAGAGCGATGGCGCCGATCGGTGCCACCGGCTCGTTGTCGAACACCGGCACCCAGCTCACGCCGCCGTCGGCGCTCTTGAAGACGCCGCCGCCGGCACCGCCCGCATAGTAGATCTTCGGGTTGCCATCGCTACCGACGACGGTCGTCGTGCGGCCGCCGGCTATGGCGGGTCCGATGTCGCGGTACTTCAAGCCGCCGAAGTCCATCGCAGCTCGTGCGGGAAGAGCGTACGCCATCGCCGTCAGGACAAGCGCCGCAAAGGCGCGCGAAGCAATCGTCGTCATGCCTGCCGCATACGCAATTCGGCTGCAATTGCCCTACACGCCCGAGCTCTCGACCCGCGAGGTGAAATCCCCTATCGGTCCAAGAGCGCAGCGACGATGAGTTTCCTTTCCCGGCTAAAGTCCACGCTGACGCGTGCGCGCGACGGTTTCGCCGCCGTTCGCGCATTGGGTCGCGAAGCCAGGCCGTTGGACTCCGCGTTTTGGGAGGATTTCGAAGACACGCTCGTGGCCGCCGACTTCGGCGTGCCCACGACCGAGAAGATCGTGCGCGGCCTCAAGACGGTCGCGACGCAAGAAGCGTGGTCCACGGGAGATCAGGCCGTCGCGCGATTTCGCAAAGACGTGGAGCGCTTTCTCACGCTAGGGCATACCGAGCTCGATCTGGACCGGCCGCCGGCAGTGGTTCTCGTCGTCGGCGTCAACGGCAGCGGCAAGACGACGACGATCGGCAAGCTCGCAAAACGCCTGCGCGACCGCCGAAAACGGGTGATGCTGGTCGCCGGCGATACGTTTCGCGCGGCCGCCGCCGAGCAGCTCGCAATCTGGGCGGAGCGGACCGGCAGCGAGCTCGTCCGCGGCGCCGAGGGCGCAGACCCCGCCGCGGTCGCGTTCGACGGTATCAAAGCAGGCAAAGCCAGGGGTATGGACGCGATCCTCGTCGACACGGCCGGCCGGCTGCAAACGAAGTCGAACCTCATGGAAGAGTTGAAGAAAATCCGCCGCATTATCGAGCGCGAGCTGGGAGCGCCACCTGCGGAGACGTTGCTCGTGCTCGACGGGACCACCGGGCAGAACGCGATCTCGCAGGCGCGGCTCTTTCACGAGGCGACCCCGCTGACCGGCGTCGTCGTCACGAAGCTCGACTCGACCGCGAAGGGGGGCGTCCTCGTCGCGATCGTCGAGGAGCTTGAGATCCCGATCAAGTTGGTCGGGGTCGGGGAGAGCCTGGAGGACCTCGAGCCATTCGAGCCTCGATCTTTCATCGAAGCCCTCTTCGAAGAGAGCCCCCTGGGCTAGGCGGATGGAGCGAACAGGAGTTCGATCCTCGAAGGACAAACCTGCCGCCTCAGACGTGGTGCCGAAGAAAGAGAGCCACACAGTTGGCACCGCAGCCGGATAGCGTGATGTGCGTACAAACATCACGCAGAGAAATGGAGTGAAAGATAGAGATGGCGCAAGACGAACGGCAGGTCGCCCTTGCCAACGCGCTCGCGCAGATCGAGCGGCAGTTCGGCAAAGGCTCGATCATGCGCATGGGAGATTTCCAGGAACGCATGGCAGTCGAGGTGGTTCCCACGGGCTCGATCGCACTCGACCTCGCACTCGGCGTCGGCGGCCTTCCGCGCGGACGCATCGTCGAAATCTACGGCCCGGAATCGAGCGGCAAGACCACGCTCGCGCTCCACGCCATCGCCGAGGCGCAGAAGAGCGGCGGTACCGCAGCCTTCGTCGACGTCGAGCACGCGCTCGATCCGAACTACGCCGCTGCGCTCGGCGTCGATCTCGAGGGATTGCTCGTCTCGCAGCCTGATACCGGCGAGCAAGCGCTGGAGATCGCCGAGATGCTCACGCGCAGCAACGCGGTCGACGTGGTTGTTATCGACTCCGTTGCTGCGCTCGTGACGAAAGCCGAGCTCGAGGGCGACATGGGCGACGCGCACGTCGGTCTGCAGGCGCGGCTCATGTCGCAGGCGTTGCGCAAGCTCACCGCCGCGATCTCCCGCAGCAAGACGGTGATGATCTTCATCAATCAGCTGCGTGAGAAGGTCGGCGTCATGTTCGGCAATCCCGAGACGACCTCGGGTGGCCGCGCGCTGAAGTTCTACGCGTCAATACGGCTTGACGTACGCAAGCTCGAGCAGATCAAGGTCGGTCAAGAGGTCGTCGGCTCGCGCACTCGCGTGAAGGTCGTGAAGAACAAGATCGCGCCTCCCTTCCGGCAGGCCGAGTTCGATATCACGTACGGGCGCGGCATTTCGAAGATGGGCTCGATTCTCGACGTCGCGCTCGATCAAAACGTCGTCGGCAAGAGCGGCTCGTGGTACACATATGGCGATCAGCGCATCGGGCAAGGCCGCGAGAACGCCAAAGCATTCCTCGAAGAGAACGCGGCTGTTGCAGTGGAGATCGAAGCGAAGATTCGCGAACAGCTCGGTAAGAACGTCTCGCGCAACGGCCACGCCACCGTGACCGTCGGCACCACCGAAGAGTAACAATCTCGAAGGAGGGCCGAGGTGTCCAAACGAGCCTTTGCCGCGGCATTGCGCCTGCTCGCGCGCTGCCGCCTCACTGAAGCGCAGCTCTGGCAGCGCCTCGCGCGCAAAGGCTACGACGACGAGGCGATTCGTGGTGCGGTCGCGCGCTGCAAAAGCGACGGACTGCTCGACGATCGTCTCTTCGCGCGTCTCTACGTCGAGGGGAGGCGTAAGGCGTGCGGCGATGCGCGGCTCGTGGGTGAGCTCGTTCGCAAGGGCATCGATCGGGACGCCGCGGCGAATGCGGTGCAAGCTATGGAGACCGGCGAGCGCGCGCGCTGTGAGGACGCGCTTGCCGCGCATCTGCGCAAGCGCCCAGTCGTGAGCTACCCTTTGGCTGCGAGGGGCCTCGAGCGCCTCGGCTTTCCGGCATCGCTCATCTATGTGGTACTGCGCGACCACGCAACAAACCACGGGCCGCTCCAGGGCGTCGAGCTCGAAACGCTCTAGTACGCTAGAACGGATCGCGTCTCCCCGCCGGCAACGATGGGTACCGTACCATAACGTGCCTCCTTCGCACATCGTCGTTGCCGAAGACGACGCATCGATCCGGGAGCTCGTCGCGCACCATTTCGAGCGCGAAGGCTACGCCGTCGTTGGGGTAGAGGACGGCTATGCGGCCCTGCGCGCCGGCCGCGAGTCTGCCGACGTGCTTCTCCTCGATCTCGGCCTGCCGGGGCTCGACGGCTTCGAGGTCGCGCGGACGCTGCGCAGCGAGGGCCACGGCGTTCCGATCGTCGTCCTCACGGCACGAAGCGACGAGATCGACCGCGTCGTCGGCCTCGAGCTCGGAGCCGACGATTACGTCTGCAAGCCGTTCTCGCCGCGCGAGCTCGTGGCGCGCGTGAAGGCACTGCTCCGACGCAGCGGCACGGCGCACGCAGAGATACGCGTCTGGCGGTTCGGACGCCTCGAGATCGACGAGCACGCGCGAGAAGCGCGCGTCGACGGCCGCACCGTTACGCTCAAACCCCGCGAGTACGCGCTGCTTGCGGTGCTCGCGCAGAACGCGGGCGTCGCCCTCTCGCGAGAACGGCTGTTAACGCGGGCCTGGGGTTTCGACTTCGCCGGCGACGAGCGCACCGTCGACGTGCACGTTCGCCGCCTGCGCGCAAAACTCGAAGAGCCATTTCACTTACCGCCGATCGTAGAAACGCTGCATGGCTTCGGGTACAAGTTCCATCGTTCATAAGGTGTTCTCGGTGCGCGCGTTGACGAGCGCGGCGGCTCGTGCGGCGCCGAGCAACGCAATCCCATTGCTCGTATTGCGCTTGCCCGAGTTTGCGGAGACGGCGTGGCAGAAGGGAACGCGAGCGGCACGTGCGCTCGAGCGTCGCACCGCCGTCGCGTTCCGTGCCGCGGCGCTGCGCATCGTGCGTGCAGAAGACGTCCTCGCGCACGACTGCGGCAGCGATCGGTTCTACGTTGCGGTCCTCGCGGGTTCTCGCACGGGGAGCACGCCAAGCCCGGCCGACTGCCGCCTCATGCTCGAGCGCCTCGTAATCGGCATCGCCAGGCAAACGGGCCGGCGCATGGAGAGCGGCTGGTGGGCGCTGGAGCGCGCAGAAGATACGCGCGCCGTCGATCGCGCCGCGACGCTCGCGCTGGAGCGGGGTGCGCGTGAGCGCGAGCGGTATGCATTCTTGACTGCAGTGGGGCACGAGCTGCGCACGCCGCTTGCCTCGATTCGCGGGTATCTGGAAACCGTACTCGACGGTGACGCGGATGCGGGGCGCGTGCGCCGCTTTCTCGAAACGGCGCGCCACGAGGCGTTGCGTCTCGGCAGAATGGTCGACGGCATGCTCGAGTTCTCGCTGCTCGACCTCTCACCGCCGGCTCTCGTCGCACAGAGCTGCGATGCTCGCGAATGCGTGCGCGCCGCGATCGACGTGCTGGCGCCTCTCGCGCACCGGTGCGGCGCCACGTTGGTAGACATAAGCGGCGCCGCTGCAACGGCGCGCATCGACGCCGACGCGTGCATGCACGCAGTGCTCAATCTCGTGGAGAACGCGATTCGTTACGGCCGCAAAAACGGCACCGTGCGGCTTTCTTGTACGGCGGCCGACGATACGGTCCTCATCGCCGTCGACGACGACGGCAATGGTTTTGGCGGGCAGATCCGCGGCCACGGTCTCGGCTTGACCATCGCGCGTACGATCGCCGAACGCGCGGGTGGAACGCTCCGCCTGGGCGTCTCACCGCTTGGGGGAACGCGAGCGCTCTTGCGTCTGCCTGCGGGGCGGAAAGATGATGCGGGGTGTCGTAAGAGCGCCGGGTGACCGTCCCGCAGACCGGCAGCGCTCTCGGCGAGATGCTCTTCGACGCGCAAGCCATCGCCGACCGCGTGCGGGACTTGGGCGCGCGCATCTCGCGTGACTATGCCGGTAGAGTTCCGATGCTCGTCGGTGTGCTCAACGCCGCTGCGCCGTTTCTCGCCGATCTCTCTCGTGCGGTGACGATTCCCGCGGAGTTCGACGTGATCGCCGTGACGAAATTTCGCGGCGAGCAAGGCATCCGTTTCGAGAAAGACATGGCGCACTCGGTGGAAGGGCGTGACGTCGTGCTCGTCGAGGATACGATCGACACCGGGCTCACGATGGGATACGTGGTGAAGACGCTTCGCGCGCGTCAGCCCGCATCGCTTGCGCTGTGCGTGCTCCTCGACCGCCCGCAGCGCCGGATCGGCGAGCTGACGATCGAGTACAAGGGCTTCGACGCGCCGGACGTCTACGTGGTCGGCTACGGTCTCGACTACCTGGGGCGTTATCGCGAGCTTCCGGCGCTGTACGCTCACGGTGCGCTTGCGCCGTAACGTCCTGCGCTGGGTACTCGTTGCCGCGAGCCTGAGCTTGGCGCTGCCGGCCTCTGCCGCGCCGGTCGATCTCCCCTCGATCCAGCATTTCGCGGAAAGCTATACGAGCACGAATCCGCATCTGCAAGCGATGCTTCGTGCGACGCTGCTCGATACCGCGAAGCTCGCGCAAACGGCACCCGACGGCACTGCCTACGTCATTACCGGAGACATCCCCGCCGAATGGCTGCGGGATGCGAGCGCGCAAGTGCGACCGTACCTCTACTTCGCGCGCCAGGATCCGGCAGTCAGGCAGCTCTTACGCGGGCTCATCGAGCGCATGGTACGCTACATCCAAATCGACCCCTACGCCAATGCGTTCACGCTCGATTACCGCGTCTGGGAGCAAAAGTTCGAGCTCGATTCCCTCTCGTACCCGATGACGCTGGCGTGGAGTTATTGGAAAACGACCGGCGACTCGACGGTCTTCAATCAGGATTTCGCCAAGGCGCTCGATGCGGTGCTCGTAACGATGGAGCGCGAACAGAATCATCCGCGCGACTCCCGCTACACGCATAAGGAGCTCTTCAACGGTACCGGACGCCCCGTAGCGTACACGGGCATGATCTGGACGGGTTTCCGTCCGTCGGACGACGCGTGCTACTATAACTTCCTTATTCCCTCGGAGATGTTCGCGGTGGTCGCGCTCGGCGACATGGCCGAGATCGAGCGCAGCGTCTATCATAACGTCATCAAGGCCAATGAAGCGCTCGCGTTGCGTGCGGAGGTGCAGCGCGGCATCCAAACGTACGGGTTGGTCTTCGTCCCGAAGTACGGGTACATGTACGCGTACGAGGTCGACGGTTTGGGACACGCCATTCTGACCGACGACGCGAACATTCCAAGCCTGCTGTCGGCGCCGTATCTCGGATACGCTACGCCGGACGATCAGTACTATCTCAACACGCGCCGCTTCTTGCTCTCGCAGGATAATCCGTCGTTCTACCAAGGGCGGTTCGCGCGCGGCATCGGGAGCTTTCACACGCCTGATAACTGGGTGTGGCCGCTGGCGCTCGTGATGCAAGGCATCACCGCGACGACGCAGGCTGAGAAAGAAGATGTTCTGAACGAGCTGCTCGCAAGCGATCCCGGCGACCATCTCTTGCACGAGTCGTTCGACGTGAACGACCCGGCACGATTCACGCGCCAGGACTTCGGTTGGCCGAACGCTCTCTTTTCGGAGTTCATCTTGACGCAGTTCGAAGGACGGCCGCTCATCCCGATGGGCGTCACGTCGGACTTGGAGTTCCGCTCCGAGTGAGCGTCGATGTCATCGTCGGCGTGCAGTGGGGTGACGAAGGTAAAGGGCGCGTCGTCGATTTCTACGCGCGCGACTACGACGTCGTCGCGCGCTTCGGCGGGGGCGACAATGCGGGGCATTCGTTGGTCGTTCGCGGGGAGACGATCGCACTGCGCCTCGTGCCGTCGGGGATTCTGCAGCCGCACACCGAGCTCTTCATCGGCGGCGGGTGTGTCGTCAATCCCCAGACGCTGATCGACGAGTTTGCCCTGATCGGCAAGCTCGGTGTCGATCCCCAGCGCGTCGCGATTTCGGATCGCGCGCACGTCGTCCTTGCCGCGCACGTGGAGGCGGATCTTCGGCGCGAGGCCGAGCGTGGGACGCAGGCGCTCGGCACGACCGGTCGCGGCATCGGCCCGGCGTACGCCGACCGCGCTTCGCGCGTCGGCGTCACGATGCGCCGCTTCTGCGATGAGGCGGCGTCGCCCGAAGCGAAACTGCTTGCGTCGCACGTCGTCGACGGCGCGGCGTATATCCACGAGCGACTCGAGCGCGGAGCTCGGATCCTCGCGGAGGGCGCGCAGGGAACGATGCTCGACGTCGTCTACGGAACCTATCCGTACGTTACCAGCTCGAGTACGATTGCGGGCGGAGCCTGTACCGGGCTTGGCATAGGACCGAAAGCCGTCGGGCGGGTCATCGGCGTCGCGAAGGCCTATTGCACGCGTGTGGGCGCGGGGCCGTTCCCGTCCGAGTTGGAGAATCGTGAGGGGGAGTATCTCAGAAAACACGGCCACGAGTTCGGAACGGTCACGGGCCGCCCGCGTCGCTGCGGGTGGTTCGATGCCGTCGCGGCGCGCTACGCCGTGCGCGTCAACGGCGTCGACGCGGTCGCGCTCACGAAACTCGACGTGCTCTCCGGTATGGAGCGCATCGGCGTCGTGACGGCGTATGCACCCGACGGCTCCGTCGAGACGCAGTACTTGGAGGGTTGGGCAGAGGACGTGCGCGGCGTTCGCCGGATTGCCGATCTACCGGGAGCCGCCGGCACGTACCTCCAGACGCTCCAGCGGTTTATGGGCGTTCCCGTCGAGCTCGTCTGCGTCGGGCCCGAGCGGGATCAGCTCGCGCGGTAGCCTAAGAGCTCTGTCGCCGAGCGCGTTTTAAAGCCCACCATGCAGGCAGCGCCACTCATTGCGCGGCAAACGCTCCGCGCCCTTGGCGCGCGCGCTCGACGGTGTCGTTGCGAACCAATGCCTCATGGCGACGATGGGATTCGTCGAGGGATACTACA